>NZ_JANZKW010000006.1 GCF_027257935.1 Chitinimonas sp. BJYL2
GCGAACTTATTAAGTCAGGGGAAAAAATTTCTAACCTTTCAGTCAACCTGACCGCCCAAAGCTGCGCTTTGGGTTCCCTCCATGCCTCCGGCATTCCGGCGGCAGGTTACTTCTAACGTTAGGTTCCGCCACATGCCAGAGGCATCAATTCTGTTAGAGGTTGATCGTGACAGTGTTTGTGCAGGTGATGACTGCCAGTCACACACTGCAAATCTGCCCGTTTCATTAGAAGCACCCCTACTTGAGGTCGTTAATCAGGCTCAGAGGGCTTGTGCTCTCGCTGGAATTGCCGGTGGGAACGCAACATGGCTAGTGGACACACAAGGCTATGGTAAGGGTTGCATTGGCGTCGTCGCGCAACAGTGGAAGGAGCCGAAGGTCGTTCTTGACCTCAACACGCCCGCACAGCAACTGTGGCCTAACGGTATTGGCTCAATCTACTTCCGCTACTGGTGTCAGTCAGATCCCGAGGCGGTTTTCACCGCAATCAAATCTGGCGGCGAGCTTCCTGCGAGGCACTCGTGAAACCTAACCTTTCGGTCAACGTGACAGCCCAAAGCTGCGCTTTGGGTTCCCTCCGCTGCTTCGCAGCTCCGGCTGCACGTTACCTCCAACGTTAGGTGCTCTATGGGTCTGGACACAGTTGAGCTCGTGCTATTTGCAGAAAAGGAATTCTCAATTGCACTTCCAGATGACAAAGTGGCCGAGATTCGTACAGTTCGGGAATTCTGCGATCTGATTGAACAACAAATTAAATTAGACGGGCGTGAGGTTGACGGTGCTGCAGTGCTAGATTTCGTCACCACAACGCTCACTTCGAAATTTAAGGTTCCAAGATCACAGATTACGGAATCAGCGGAAATAGTTAAGGAATTAGGGCTCGACCAATGAGCGCACCTAACCTTTCGGTCAACGTGACGGCCCAAAGCTGCGCTTTGGGTTCCCTCCATGCCTGCGGCATTCCGGCCGCACGTTACCTCCAACGTTAGGTGTGTTGTCCTGCCGCTTAGCGCTTTGCTAGACTGCGAGAACCTTAAGATTCAACCATGCGCCGTTACTCTCAAAACGCACTGATGGCACTGTTCTTGATCGTTCTTGCCGTTTTCTCGGCAAGCGGCGTTGCTCGTGCATCGGATGAACAGTGCGAATGTTGTGTTGTTGAGGTTGCTTTCATGTGCAGCTCTTGTAGCGTTTGCACCCTCAGCGCTGCTGTACCGGCTTCGGCAACGTCCTTCTCTGTCCCTCGCACACCGTTAGTCAGCGCACTGAGAGTACTAACGTCATCCGAGCACATCGAAACCATCTGGCACCCACCAAAGACCGTGGCCTGACGTTAATTCATCTCTCTATCTAACGTAAGGATCAGCCATGAAAACCAAGTTCGTTGTTCTTGTCAGCGCTGCTGCGCTTTCTGTCACCGTTTATGCTGGTGAAATCTGCTGCGCTGTTGCTGAGCTTTGCTGCGCAGGCTCGCCCCCGTGCTGCTAAGCACTAGCATCTCTCACTTGTAAGGCCAGCCCCTGCCGCTTCGGTGGTTGGGGCTGTTTTCTATGCACACACCTAACCTTTCGGTCAACGTGACGGCCCAAAGCTGCGCTTTGGGTTCCCTCCACGCCTGCGGCGTTCCGGCCGCACGTTACCTCCAACGTTAGGTTTCTTAAATATGCGTACACTCTTACTAACCGCCGCCTTTGTGCTTTCTATATCCGGAGTGGCTGCGGACAAAAAAATCGACGACCAAGTTGTTCTGGTGAGCGATCAAGATAAAGACATGAATGCCGCCATTGCTCACGCACAATCAACTTTGGACAGCTTTCTAGAGCTGTCTGAGAAACCCCCTTTCGGAGCTTCCAATTTTAAGGTCAAGGTTATGTTCTCGGACAAAAATGGTGCCGAACATTTCTGGGTTACCCCGTTTAAGAAATCCGGCAATGAATTCGTTGGCGTTGTAGCCAATGAGGCTCAATATGTAACCTCAATAGAAATTGGTAAAACCTACCGTTTTTCCCGAGAGCAAATAACTGACTGGGGCTACCAGCAAGGCAACAAGCAAGTTGGTAGCTTTACTGTCTGCGTACTCTTCAAAACAATGCCTAAAGATATTGTTGCTCGTTACAAGCAAGATCATGGCTTCGATTGCGAAACCTAACCTTGCGGTCAACGTGACGGCCCAAAGCTGCGCTTTGGGTTCCCTCCATGCCTGCGGCATTCCGGCCGCACGTTACCTCCAACGTTAGGTACTTTGTGATTCAGCAGACCGCATCGCCTGATATTGCCTATGCAAAGTACATGATTGCATGGCTTCATAGAATTACGATCCCAGGCGTTACTGAGATACAGGAGCAGTTTTTAGAGCTTGAGCAACATTGGAACGGCACTAAGAATGCAGACCTAGAGAAGATTCGAGTAAAAATCTGGACTTGGGTTGATTCCAATCAGAACTCATCTGATCGCATAGATAAAGTCATGTTGGTCGCACGAATGGTTTTGTGTCTCGCATATCCGGACAATCGTGAGCTTGAAGATATGGGTTTCTTTGATGACTTACTAAGTAACTACGGCATATCAAGAAATGAAATTAACCTTTATGACGCAGACCATCTTCCATCACGTACCTAACCTTTCGGTCAACGTGACGGCCCAAAGCTGCGCTTTGGGTTCCCTCCACGCCTGCGGCGTTCCGGCCGCACGTTACCTCCAACGTTAGGCACTTTGCAGCGATGGCCATAGCCCGCCTTTCCTCTAATGCAGTAGCTCTATACAAATACTTGCTGCCAGCTTTCTGGTTCATCTTTTCGGCATACGCAGCGTATAGCTCTTTCTCATCAGGCGAGGTTTCCCTTTTAACTGCCATCCCACTACTATTCATTTTCGGTGGCTATTTTCTTTTCAAGAAATACGCCTTTGACCTAGCAGATGAAGTCATCGACGAAGGCGATCAGTTAAAAATTATCTACCTTAATAGTGAACGTATCGTCAAACTGCACGAAATATCCAAAGTAACGGACGAAAAGAAAATGCAGCCGCGCCGTATCAATATCCACCTAGACAATTCGAACGAAGTAATTGCATTCATACCCAAAGGTGAGGCGGGCCTAGGCTTGCTGTCCGAGAGTACAATCTTTCGCGATTTATCTACGAAACTACGGATGAAATAAGTGCCTAACCTTTCAGTCAACCTGACCGCCCAAAGCTGCGCTTTGGGTTCCCTCCATGCCTCCGGCATTCCGGCGGCAGGTTACTTCCAACGTTAGGTGGCTGCGCGTATGCATACACTTTGCTTTCTTTCGAATATGTCTAGCACCGAATGGGCTGCTTGGATTCAGGCCATAGGTTCAGTAGCTGCAATAATTGCAGCTGCCTGGATCGCAATACATCAATCAAAAATTCAGCATCGTAATGCACTTGAAGTACATAAGACTGAGCAGCTCACAGCTCAAATTAGCATTGCGAAAACACTATATGTTCTTTCTGCAAATTCTTCGAAGGCAATGAAGCACATTGCGAGTCAACTTCACGACCGAGAAGCCATTAGCCATGCCGCCGAAGGTCATATCCATTGCGATATAGGCGAATTAATCCGCATCGATACATATCTAGGCTCCATCCCCCTTCACTCAATTCCCTATTCGTTGGTGACACCAACCATGGTGTTGGAAGCCACCGTACGACAGTTCAAAGATAAAATCGAAATGGCGCTACGGCTCCACAGGAATATGGACGCCAGCATGTTTGATGATTTCTTTAAGACAGTCACAACCATGAGTTCTAGTCTTGAGGCCACATGCCAAGATTTCGAGGCCGAAGTGAAGAGGCTAGAGGGATAAATGACAAACCACCTAACACTGCGGTCAACAGGGACGGCCCAAAGCTGCGCTTTGGGTTCCCTCCGCCGCAACGCGGCTCCGGCCGCCCGTTACCTCCAACGTTAGGCTATGCATCTACAACAACTCGCATTCTCCAAAATTCGGGGGTTGAACTATTCAACTGGCACCGCCCTTGTAGGGTTTCGCACGTTCACAAATTTCGGCTTCGACGCGGCGGGTGAAAAAGTTATTTTTGCAAGAGTCATTGGCAAAGTCACCCCTGTCGAAGGAGTGGATTTAATTATCGCCTTGCCACACAAGGGGGATTGGGAACGAATATACGGCTGGGTTATTGCAGAAAATGGCCGCATAGTTATTGACAAGGACGCAGTAGTTTCCGATGTTTCATTAGCTATCTTTTCCCTAGTCGCATCTGTCTTTCTCATATTTTATGTCAGTAGCGCTATTGCAATAATTGGCGCCACGATATTAATTGTACAAGGCGCAATTCGTGCGGAAGCGGCGTTCCAATGGCACGATGCGAACACCGAACTGAAAAAGACTTCTACTCGTATAAAGAATGAAATCTCAAACCATTAAACTCTCCGGCCAATCGTCGCCTAACCTTTCAGTCAACCGGACCGCCCAAAGCTGCGCTTTGGGTTCCCTACGCGGCTTCGCCGCTTCGGCGGCCCGTTACTTCCAACGTTAGGTTTTCTCGGAACCGACAATGCTCGAATATGAAAAGGTGTTTGAATTCACAAGGCCCGAATTTGTCGCCGAGTTACACGCCTTCCTTTCGCAGGAACAAGGACAACTTAATGTTAGTTTGGTCGTCGAAAAAGCCGATGGAAGGGCCACCATCGAACTCTCTGGGTTCGATGGCTTGGCAAATGCCGTAAGCATTCTAATTGAATCCGAGAAAGTCCTAATTTCTAAGGAAACCAACTCTGGTAAAGAATTTGGCTCAATAAGAATTGAGTGCTGGGTTGATGAATGCTATTCGGAGCACTGGTGTGATTCCGCAGCCAAAACCTAACCTTTCAGTCAACCTGACTGCCCAAAGCTCCGCTTTGGGTTCCCTCCGTTGCTGCGCAACTCCGGCAGCAGGTTACTTCCAACGTTAGGTTGCAGAGTATGCCGTTACCTCGCGTCTACGCCGATTTCAATGCCATCGAGTACGCCGATGAAGCAAAGACCGCCGCAAAGATGGCACTCACGGGCTATGGCACTTTGATTAGCCTCTCTCGGCAGAAATTGAGATTGGTCGAAGGAATGGCGCTGCTCTTGTGCGAGCCGGGAGACATCGAATGCGAGGCAGTGGTTCATTTCGAACGTGACCGCATAGACCCAGCAGGTCGGCTTGGCGAATGGGTGGCTAGCCTTGACCCACGAAGAATCCGAGACTGCACTTATCCTTCAGAGGCAATCACCGCACATCCGTGCATCGAATGCGGGAAAGACTTCATGGACCAAGCTGGAGCGCTGCATCGAAACTACGCAGAAGTCTGCGCAGGTTGCGGCACAAGCGTCATGGAGCCAATGGCGCCCCCAAAAAATGCAACCTAACCTTTCGGTCAACGTGACAGCCCAAAGCTGCGCTTTGGGTTCCCTCCACGCCTGCGGCGTTCCGGCCGCACGTTACCTCCAACGTTATGTTTCACAAATCAGCTGCATCTGATGCTCAATAAATCAGCGCTAGGCAATCGTTATCTGAAAGTGAA
Source organism: Chitinimonas sp. BJYL2 (assembly GCF_027257935.1). NCBI lineage: Bacteria > Pseudomonadati > Pseudomonadota > Betaproteobacteria > Neisseriales > Chitinibacteraceae > Chitinimonas > Chitinimonas sp. BJYL2. The sequence continues at coordinate 5,531 of NZ_JANZKW010000006.1, forward strand.
TCACGCTGGTGAAAATGGCGCGGTTTCGATTTATTCTGCACAAATCTTAATCGGAAAGTTTACTGCACCGCATTTGGTTCCACAGCTTCGTGAATTTAAAGTTCATGAAGAAATGCACCGAGCTGTATTTGCCACAGAACTACGGAGCCGGAATCATCCACGATGCAAGAGCTACTATCTTTGCGCCGTGGGCGGCTTTGCATTAGGCACTGTAACTGCCTTGCTAGGCCCATCTGCCATTGCCGCCACTACGGTCGCTGTTGAGAGCGTCGTGCTTGAGCATCTGCATCACCAGGTCACTGCGGTTGGGCACTCGGATTCCGCTGCGGCGGTTGTCATCGCTAGCATCATCGCCGACGAACAGAAGCATCACGATCAACTCGGGCTGCACCTAAACACTGGTAACTTCTGGCCTCGTGTCATCCATCCAGTTGTCGCCGCGTCCACTAAGGCGGTCATTTGGCTAGGTATGCGGCTGTGAAACATAACCTTTCGGTCAACGTGACAGCCCAAAGCTGCGCTTTGGGTTCCCTCCGCTGCTTCGCAGCTCCGGCTGCACGTTACCTCCAACGTTAGCCATATGATGGAGCAGAACATGAAAGTTGAGTTAGCTGATCCGGAGTCTGCAGAAGCCCAGCAGCTTCTTGCCGGCCTCTCGCAAACACTCCAGCAAATCACTGGCAGCAGCGGTACGGCCTCGTTCGACGTCAACGACGTCAAGGTTGAAGGTGCGTGCTTCGCTGTCGGTCGCTTGGTAAGCGGCGCGCCAGTTGCGTGTGGCGCGCTTCGTCCGCTCCAGCCTGGCGTCGCTGAACTCAAGCGCATGTTCGCATTGCCGGGTACCAAGGGTGCCGGCTCTGCCGTTCTCGCCTTTCTTGAGCAAAAGGCGAGCGAGTTTGGCTACGACCAAGTCTGGCTCGAAACGCGCAAGGTCAATCAGCGAGCAGTAGCTTTCTATGAACGCCACGGCTACCGCCCAATCCCCAACTTCGGTCGCTACGTCGGCAAGGACGAGGCCATCTGCCTTGGCAAGCCGCTTCCTTCGGCTCTACCAATAGCGGCAGAGCCGTAACAGCCGGCTAGCACCTCTGTCATGGGGAGTAGCAAGCGAACAGTCCCTTAAGTCGAACGTTTGCCAACAGGAATAACGCGCTACAGTGTTCAACGTACTTGGTCGCTTTTCTTTTCTGGTCGGTGCCGGCATAGCATTCTTCGGTGCGCTCATTCACTCGATTGCCCCCGTTATCGGGCCTGATTGGTATGCATTTCTCCACGCCCCCAAGTGGGTCGTTACGTCAGCTCAAAATGGTACTTGGCACGCTCCTATTGGAACCGCAGTTGTTGGTACCCTTATGTTTGCTTGCGGAATTTATGCACTTTCCGGTCTCGGCGTCATAAAACGCATCCCGCTAACAACGCCCGCACTCTGGACAATTTCAAGTATCTGCCTGCTGCGTGGAGGCATCATCTTTCCCCTTCTCATCAAAGTGCCGGAGAAGCTAAGCGGATTTGATATTGTGGCTTCATTGGTGTGGTTTGCAGCAGGGTTGTCATTCTTCTTGGGCATTCTTGGTCATGCACCCAAAGCCTCGAAACAAGTAGGCTAACCTTTCGGTCACTGCGGCAATCCAAAGCCGCGCCTTGGGTCCCCTCCGCTGCTCTGATGGCGTGAAGTGATCTTGGCGCGGCTTTTCTTTATGATCACCCACCCAGATAGCTACTGAATATCCAGTTTGATATGTCCATACCTAAGGATCCTGTCTTTGATCTGTCATTCAAGGCACAGTTTCTTCATCCCCGTTATTGGTTGACCTGGTTCAGCATTGCGCTGCATGTCCTGCTAGCGTGGACACCCGTATTTTTACGTGACCAGCTGGCAGCAGCTATCGCGGCGCTCTTGGTGCGTTTTGCCAAGAAGCAGTGCTATATCGCCAGCACCAACCTTGAGCTCTGCTTTCCCGATCTGGACGCAGCGGGGCGGAAGGCACTGCTGCGTGATTCACTCCGCATTGGTGCCCAAACCTTCCTGGCCTTTGCGGAGGCCTCTTTTTTGCCTCGGCAGAAATTTCTGGCGCGTTTCGACATTGAAGGATGGGAGCATGTCGCCCCCTTGCTGGAAGGGGACAGACCCATCATCTTCATGATCCCCCACAGTTGGTCCATCGATATGGCCGGGCTGTACATGACGGGGCGGGGATTGTCGATGTGCACCATGATGCATAGCGCCAAGAATCCGGTCTACGACTGGTTCATCAATCGGCAACGCGCCTGTTTCGGTGGCAAGGTTTACGAGCGCAGTGTCGGTATCAAGCCCGCTATCAGGGCACTCAAGGAAGGCCGGCATTTCTTCTATTTGCCGGATCAGGATCACGGGGCCGACGCCAGCGTGTTTGTGCCCTTCTTTGGCGAACCGAAAGCCACCCTGCCTACCCTGCCCAAGCTGGCCAAACTGACCAATGCCTGGGTCGTGCCCATGTTTGCCTCATACAATCCCGGGTCCGGTCGCTACCATCTGCTCTACCGGCCTGCGCTGGAGGCGTATCCCGGCGGTGATTTGCTGACTGATACCCGCAGGATGAATGAGGAGATCGAGATCATGCTCAATCCTCGCCGCGAGCAATATATGTGGTTTCTCAAGTACTTCCAGACTCGCCCTGATGGAGGCCCTGATGGTTTTTACGAGCCGGGGATTCGTCGTATCCGCCAAGGTCTAGCGCCCTGACATTCGGTTAATGCCGCTGCTCGGTCGATCTGGCGATACCTTCGTCGGGCGTTACTCTAGGCGCTTGGCAGGATGCGACTGACGCAATGGTCATGACCATCACATGACACGCCGGCCAAACCTTTCGGCCTCTACCATATCCACAGTTGCCAAGCGCCCCCGGAAAATAAGGCCCAAGCAAGCTGCCTCATCGATATCGCAGCAGCCTTGAACTCGCTATCTCACCTTGATCGCCCAGTTGCGGCGCGTTCCATTCAGATCTGCAACTAAAGAGCAGCTCCATACAGCACAAGATACGAAAACGCCCGGCGCAGTGCGTCGGGCGTTATTGGCTTCGTAGAACTGATTGCGGTTTCTGCCTGAGCTCAGCTTGATACGGGATGGATCAAGGTTATCGCCATTCAGGCTGCGGGCTTGAGTGCCGTAAAGTCCAGCTTTACAGCCGTCTTGGCGCTGATTTCTTCGGCACTCACGCCGGGTGCGAGTTCGGTGACCTTGAGGCCGTCTGGCGTCACCTCCATCACGCCCAGGTCGGTGATGATCATGCCGACCACGCCCACGCCGGTCAGGGGCAGGTTGCAGGCGGGCAGGATCTTGAAATCCTCGCTGCCGTCCTTCTTCTTGGCGACGTGTTCCATCAGCACGATTACGCGGCCCACACCGGCGACCAGGTCCATGGCGCCGCCCATGCCTTTGACCATCTTGCCGGGAATCATCCAGTTGGCCAGATCACCCTTCTCGCTGACCTGCATGGCGCCGAGGATGGCCAGGTTGATCTTGCCGCCGCGGATCATGCCGAAGCTGTCGGCTGAGCTGAAAATGGCCGACCCAGGCAGGGTGGTGATGGTCTGCTTGCCGGCGTTGATCACGTCGGCATCCACGTCTGCTTCGCTGGGGAAGGGGCCGATGCCGAGCAGGCCGTTTTCGGATTGCAACCAGACTTCCATGCCTTCGGGTACATGGTTAGCCACCAGAGTGGGCAGACCGATGCCCAGATTCACGTAAAAGCCGTCGCGCAGTTCCTTGGCCGCGCGGGCGGCCATTTCGTCTCGATTCCATGCCATTGCTTTGACTCCTTGATCTTCATGCCCTTGAACCGGGTAGAGGCCGCCCACGGCGTTCCCTCGTCCGGCCCTACGGGCCACCTTCTCCCGGCGGAAGAAGGCTGGGATTAACCGTTCGGGTTCTCGCGCGTGGTGCGCTTTTCGATCCGCTTTTCGGGCGCGGTGTTCAGCACGATGCGGTGGACGAAAATACCCGGGGTGTGGATGGCATCGGGATCAAAGGTGCCGGTCTCGACAATCTCTTCGACTTCTACCACGGTGACCCTGCCGGCCATGGCGACGTTCGGATTGAAGTTGCGCGCGGTGCGGCGGTAGATCAGGTTGCCGGCCTTGTCGGCCTTCCAGGCTTTGACCAGAGAGATGTCGGCGGTGAGTGCGTGCTCCAGCACATACATGCGGCCGTTGATCTCGCGGGTTTCCTTGCCCTCGGCCACGATGGTGCCGTAGCCCGTGGCGGTGAAGAAGGCGGGGATGCCGCTGCCACCGGCGCGCAGTTTTTCAGCCAAGGTGCCTTGCGGGGTGAACTCGAGTTCGAGTTCACCGGCCAGGTACTGGCGTTCGAACTCTTTGTTCTCGCCCACATAGGACGAGATCATTTTCTTGATCTGGCGGGTTTCGAGCAGCTGGCCAAGGCCAAAGCCATCGACACCGGCGTTGTTGGAGATGGCCGTGAGATTGGTGGCACCGGTATCACGCAGGGCCGCAATCAGGGCCTCGGGGATGCCGCACAGGCCAAAGCCGCCCACGGCAATGGTCTGGCCATCCTTGACCAGATCAGCGAGGGCTGCGCTGGCGCTGGGGTATAGCTTGTTCATGTCTCTTCCTGCTTCGGTGAAGTGAAACGGTGACTGTTGGTATCCGATGAATTCAACCGCAGTGTCGCCGCTTGTGGCGGGCAACGGCGCGATTGTGCCTCAAGCGGGGCGGCTGGTGTGTCCGGCAGACGCTTGTGAGGCTTACTGCGCCACCCAGCCGCCATCCATATTCCAGGCAGCGCCACGAATCTGGTCCGCTGCGGGGCTACAGAGGAAAACGGCCAGCTGACCAAGCTGTTCGGGGGTGACGAACTGCTGCGAAGGTTGTTTTTCCGATAGCAGATCGATTTGCGCCTGAGCCAGACTCTGGCCCGATGCCTGTGCCCTGGCTGCAATCTGCTTTTCCACGAGCGGGGTGCGGACCCAGCCGGGGCAGATGGCGTTGCAGGTCACCCCTGTCTGTGCGAGCTCCAGCGCCGCCACCTTGGTCAACCCTACCAGGCCGTGCTTGGCTGCCACATAGGCAGACTTGTTGGCCGACCCGACCAGGCCATGCACCGAGGCGAGATTGATGATCCGGCCCCAGTTACGTGCCTTCATGGCGGGAATGGCATGGTGCATGGTGTGGAAGGAGGATGAGAGATTGATGGCCAGAATGGCATCCCAACGCTCGGCGGGGAAGTCCTCAATGGGGGCCACGTGCTGGATGCCGGCATTGTTGACGAGCACATCCACTCCGCCGGCCTCCCGTGCGGCATAGGCCATCAGTTCGGCGATATCGTCAGGCTTGCTCATGTCGGCCGGGTGATACCAGACCTGGACTCCTAGCGCAGCAATCTGCTGGCGTGCCGGTTCGGCATCCCCAAAGCCGTTGAGCACGATATGGGCGCCGGCACGCGCCAGTTCGGTTGCGATGCCCAGACCGATACCACTGGTTGAGCCGGTGACCAAGGCGGTCTTGCCTGCCAGTAACTGCATGAAGCGTGCTCCCTTTGCGGCGCCGGATGCCGCTTGTGCTTGAATGGGACCCCTAGTGGGTTTGGTGCGCCGCACCATGCTTGAAATCATAGCCAAGTCTGCCGCTTTGCGAACCCGGATTTTGCCGCGCAGTCTATTTGCGCTTGGCCTAAACCGCCACGACGCGCTAGGCTCACAGCAAGTCCCACCGCAAAGCCCACACCATGTTGCGCCCGCTGTTTGCCCTGCTTGTCCTTTCCCTTTGCCACGCTGCCGACTACCCACTGAGCGTGACGCAGCTGGCCCCCGGCGTGTATGCCACCGTCCGCACCGAGCCTCCGGGCTTTGCGGTGGAATCCAATTCGGTCTTCATCATTGGTGATGATGATGTGATCGTAGTCGATGCGCAGTCCAACCTGCCTGCCACGCGCAGGACGCTGGAAGCCTTGCGGCAGATCACCGACAAGCCCGTGCGTTATGTCATCAACACCCATTGGCATGACGACCATATCGTCGGTAATGCGGTGTACCGGGATGCATTCCCTGGCGTGAGTTTCATCGGCCATGCCAATGCGCGGCGCTATCTGGAAGGGCCGGGCATCAAGGCTCGGGAAGCTTTCCACAAGGAAGGCATGCCCGGTTTTCGCGCCGTGCTGCAGCAAGCGCTGGACAAGGGCCGCAATCTGGCCGGACAGGCCATCACCGAAGAGGAACGCATCAGTTACCTGAGCGACCTGCAACTGGCGGACGGCTACGACACCGTACCCGCCAACTTCCTGCCCGAACTGCCGAATCTCACCGTGACGGATACGCTAACGCTCCACCACGGCGCGCGGGAAATCGTGGTCCGACATCTGGGTCGCGGCCATACCTCGGGCGATCTCGTGGTGTGGTTGCCCGATGAGGGCATCCTGTGTGCCGGTGATCTGGTGGTCTGGCCGGTACCGCTGATCGGGGCAGATCAATCCCATGTGGCAGACTGGAGCCGGACGATCAGCCGCCTGATCGCACTCAAGCCCAAGGCCATCGTGCCGGGACATGGCCCGGTATTGCGCGATACTGGCTACTTGCTGCAATTGCGGGCCCTGATGACGGCCGCCACCGAGCGGACCCGCGCCGCCATGGCTTATGGCCGACCGCTCACCGAGGTGCACCGGCGCGTGAATCTGGATGACTTCCGTCGCCGCTTTGCGGGCGAGAGTCCGGTCAGGCAAGCGCTGTTCAGGATGTATGTGGAGTCGCCCGCCGTCACCAGCGCCTACAACAATCTGAACCTGCGCGAGGGCGACTAGCACGCTCCCATGGGGAGGTTCGGCCCTGTTGGGTGGCGGGACGCATCAAGCCGCTTCCGGCAAGCGGCGGGCGGCGCTATGCTGCGGCCCTTGTTTTGTCTGCTCGCCCGCCATGTCGCTGATCCCGCCTGTTGCTCCCCGTCGCCCCGTCGTGCTCAAGCAGCATGGCGATACCCGGATTGATGATTACCTCTGGCTGCGCGAACGCGACAACCCCGAGGTGCTGGCGTATCTGCAGGCCGAGAACGCCTATGCCGACGCGGTGCTGGCGCCCCTGAAGCCACTGCAGGATCAGCTCTACGACGAGATCAAGGCACGCATCAAGGAAGACGACAGCTCGGTGCCCTACCGGCTCGGGCACTACCGCTACTACTCCCGCTTTCATACTGGTCAGCAGTATCCGGTGCTGTGCCGTCAGGCGCTAAGTGATGACGCGCCGGAGGAGGTATTGCTGGATGTGAATGCGCTGGCGCGCGGGCGCGAGTTCATGGCGGTGGGCGAATTCGAAATCAGCCCCGATGGCCACCTGCTTGCCTACACGACAGACAGCACCGGCTACCGCCAGTATCAGTTGCGGGTCAAGGATTTGCGCACGGGCAAGTTGCTGGTTTTCAAGCGGGATCGCGTCACCTCGGTGGCCTGGGCGCTGGATAACGACACCCTGTTCTTCACTACCGAAGACAAGCAGACCAAGCGTTCCAACCAGCTCTGGCGGCACACCCTGAGCAAGGGGGAAACCCGCCTGATCCATGAAGAAAAGGACGAGCGCTTCGGCGTAGACGTTTACCAGACGCGCAGCGAAGGCTGGCTGGTGTACCAGATCGGCAGCCACACCACGAGCGAGATCCGCCTGCTGCCGGCCAACCGCCCCACCGCACGCTGGAAGACCTTGCTGCGTCGCAAGGCCAAGGTGCAGTACACGGTAGATCACCGTGGTGAGCACTTCTGGCTGCGGATCAACGATCAAGGCAGAAACTATCGGCTCGTCACCGTGCCCGTGAGTGACCCGGCACCCGCCAACTGGACGGAAATCCTGCCAGAACGCGCGGATGTGATGCTGGAGGGCATTGATCTCTTCAAGGATTTTCTTGTCTGCCACGAGCGCATCAATGCGCTGAACCAGCTGGTGATCACCGATCTGCGCACCCAGACCAGCCACACCGTTGCCTTCGATGAACCGGCTTACAGCCTGGGTACCGAGGCCAATGCAGAATGGGATACCACGGTCTATCGCTTCAGCTACGAGTCGATGACCCTGCCTGAAACCGTGTACGACTACGACATGGCCACGCGGGTACGCATCGAACGCAAGCGCCGCCCGGTGCTGGGCGATTTCGATCCCGCGCGCTACACCAGCGAGCGTATCTGGGCCAACGCCACCGACGGCACACGTATTCCCATCTCGCTGGTTTATCGCAAGGATCAGCGCCATCAGCAGGCGCAGCCGATGTGGCTGGAGGGCTATGGCGCCTACGGCATCCCCAACGATGTCTACTTCTCGTCTGCCCGGCTTTCGCTGCTGGATCGCGGGGTGATCTACGCCGTTGCCCATGTCCGCGGCGGCGGCGATCTGGGCGAGACCTGGCATGACGCCGGCAAGATGCAGCACAAGATGAACAGCTATACCGATTTCATCGCCTGCGCCGAGCATCTGTTTGCTCAGGGTTACACCGCGCCGGACCGGCTCATCATTGAAGGCGGCAGCGCCGGTGGCCTGCTCATGGGTGCCGTCATCAACCTGCGCCCGGACCTTTGCCGTCTGGCGATTCTGGATGTCCCCTTCCTGGACGCACTGACCACCATGCAAGACGCCAGCTTGCCGTTAACGGTGGGCGAGTACGAAGAATGGGGCAATCCCAACAAGAAAACCGAGTACGGCTGGATCAGGGCGTGGTCACCCTATGACATGCTGCGTCCGGGCAACTACCCGGCCCTGCTGGTCAAGACGGCCTTCAACGACAGCCAGGTCATGTACTGGGAACCGGCCAAATACGTGGCCAAACTGCGCACCCTGAAAACCGACCCAAACCCGCTGCTGTTCATGACCAATATGGGGGCTGGGCATGGTGGGGCGAGTGGGCGGTTTGACCGTTTGCGGGAGATTGCCGTGGATTACTCGGTCGCGCTGACTCACCACCTCGGGGCGTTGACAGCCGAATGAACACGAGCAGGTACCACAATCAAACCCCGACAGCATCGTGGCAGTGGAGCACAAGCGCCAGTTGAGGTATATGGTGGGATCATATCCTTACGAGGTTGTCATCCCCATGAAGGGCAACACCCGCAGACCTGCCGGATTCACGCTGATCGAAATGGCCGTCACCATGGTCATCATCGGCCTGTTGATGGGCGGTGCGATGCAGCTTTACAGGCTGTTTCAGGAGCGCGCTGTCCAGAGCGAAACCCAGGGCAACATCGCGGCTGCCAGAGAAGCCCTTATCGGCTTTGCCGCGGCCAATGGGCGCCTGCCGCGGCATGACCCGGCAACAGATGAGTTCACGCCGCTGCTCCAGGCCCGTGCTGACGCCTGGGGCGGCAACCTCGTTTATGTGTATGACCCTGCCTTGGCTACGCCGACCACCCCGCCGACCAATCTGGTCTGCGGCCGGCGCACAACGGCCATTTCAGTGCGAACCGGCTGCGATGATGCAGCCTGCGCCGGTCCAACGACCATCAGCAATGTCGCCTTCATGATCGTTAGCCGTGGCAACAATACGATCAACCAGACCGTGGCCAGCCAAAGCCCCGTTGTTGCCTCTCCCTTTGGCGGCCCGGCTCCGCTGACACCAGTCAATCCGGTGAACATCTATAACCGGGATGTGCAGATCGGGGCCTTCTCCGCGCCTGCGACAACACCCACGGGCTACGACGATGTGGTCAGTTACATCACGCTGGAGGAGTTGCGGCAACGGGCAGGGTGTACGGGGCAGAGTCTTTCAATCCAGAACAATGAATTGCCGTTTGGCATAGAGGGAACAGGGTATACCGCAAACCTTTTTGCCAATGGCGGCATTGCGTACGCCACGGGTGGCAGTTACCGCTGGTGCATTCAGACCCAGACGGGCACATTGCCATCAGGCCTGTCCGCCACCACTGTGCCTGTCACTACTGCAGTGCCGGTCTCAAGCAACTGCGACACCCCTGCCCCTCCGACAGCACCAGAGCCCGAGGCAAACTGGGCACGCGGCAACCAGCTCACATTGACCGGAACGCCCTCTACAACGCCCTCTTCCAGAGGTTCCTACGCCCTCACGATTTTCGTGCGTGACGATAATGACGCCACGGGCACGCAGGACAATGTCGCCAATCGCAACTATGTGCTGACCATCAATCCAAACTGACCATGCAAAGCCTTCGCCGCCACCGTGGATTCAGCTTCATTGCCATGATCGTGCTGGCCACGGTAGTGATCGTGGTCGGCCTGTCCATGCACATGCTCGCCAAGGCCAAGGGTGATGCGAGGCTGGCGATGCAGTCGCAAGCGGATGCCGGCTACCGTGCGGTGATCGGGTACGCCACACAATATCGGCGTTTACCCACGGACACCGAGTTTCAACAGCTGACCGGCGACCTCCGGGACGCTTATGGCAATCCCCTTGTGTATGTCTACGACGCCAGACTCGTCGCCGCGTCACCCGATATCTGCGCCTACCCGACTGCCCTCTTGAGCGTGGCTGACTGTGCTGCCGATGCCAATTGCGCAACGCCAGCCACCACCGCAGATGTGCCGTTTGTGGTGCTCGCCGCCGGCGAAACCCGTGATGGCTCGGCCAACACCGTATCGCAAAGTGCGTCAGCAGTTGGCGCTCTGCCGGCAGCTTCAGGATTGCGCCGATACCAGCTGGGCACCTCAGTGGGCGCGCTCGCCACACCTACCACCAACCCCTTTGCTTACGACGATCACTTGGCATTCAAGGATTTGCGCCAGGTTCAAAATGAGGTGCAATGCACAGGCAAGGGTTTGCGGGTCGTCAACGTTGAACTGCCGCGGTTCAAATGCAGTGAGGCGTATGTCGGTACCGTGTTCGGTACCAGTGGCGTCACCTTTCCCGGGAACACTTACGAATGGCAGGTCACTACCGGGCCAGCATGGCTAACGGCAAGTGCAGACGGGAATAATGCCCGCAGCGGGGCTTGGGCGCGTGGCGCCTCGCTGGTGTTGGGAGGCACCCCAGATAACACAACAGCCGGTACGGTAACCGTATTACTTCGCGATAGCGAAGGGAGTGCGCAGACTCGCCAGTTTCCCCTACGCCCGGTGACCGGCTCTAGCTGCTCGCCTCCTCCGCCACCAAGCTCACCCGGCGGCATTATTCTGGTACCGGACATTCCGACCGGCAGCGGCACGGGCACTACGCCCGATGGCACACAAGTCAGCACCCAGGGCAGTGGCGTCATCACCGCAGGCCCGATAGGCGGTGGTGTACTCGGCATCGGGGGAGACAACGCCATTTCGGGTGCCGAGCGGCTGCAGTTCATCTTCCCGCAGGATGTGCACTACTTAGGCTTGAGAGTGCGGGATTTCCGCAGCAATTCTAGCGATCACATCAGCATCGCGTTCTACAACGCTGCGGGGGGTGCCGTAGGGCAATACAACTGGCTGGCCTGCAGCCCCGCAAACGCCAGCAAACAGCTCGGCAGCATTACGCCCGGCGCGGGTATCACGTTTCGCTCGATCGTGATCCAGGGTGTGGGGCTGACCCAGTTCTATTTCCAGGGCCTGCGCTACTGTGATGCCAGCAACGCGGTCTGTCTGGTTGATCCTTCTGCCAGCGAGCCAAGCTGCTGACAGACAGTGTCTGGCAAGCAAACAGCCCCCGGCCTAGTGGACCGGGGGCTGTTTGTTTTGGGACGCGGCGCGCGGGATCTGGCTGATCGACGCCAATCAATACTTCACGGAGCAACCATAGGGTGTACTGGCCGGGGTGCTGACCGGCTTGCCGGCCAAGGCCTCGCTCATGGCCACCTTGAGGTAGTTCTTGGCATTTGCCACGTCAGCCGGATTGGTCGAGCGTTTGTCGTCAATTGCGCCGTTGTAGACCACGGTCCCTTCGGGGCTGATCAGGTACATATGCGGCGTTGTCTTGGCACCATAGGCCTTGCCCACGGCACCGCTATCGTCCAGCGCGACGTGAGCCGGGCTGGCCTTCATGCTGGCGAGCCAATCCTTCATCTGCTGTGCCGACTTGTAATCCTGATGCTTGCTGGCGGTGGAGTTGACCTGCACCCACACCACCTTGTTGGCGGCGGCATCGCGCTGCGTGGATTGCATATTGCCGCTGTCGTAATGCTTCTTCACAAAGGGGCACTCGGGGTTGGTCCACTCCAGCGCCACCCACTTACCCTTGAGATCCGCGAGCGATACCGGCTTGCCCGCAATGTCGGTCAGCGTGAACGCGGGCGCGGCGCTGCCGGGCGCAGCACTGGCCAAGGCCTGGCCGCTGGCGAACAGACTCAGCGATGCCCCAGCGGCAATAGCAAGGCGGGTGAAAGCGGGTTGGCGAGATACAGAAAACAACATGGCACACACTCCTCTGGACGGGTCAGTCATTGAACGCGTTGCTGCGATTACCTCCGGTAGCGACAAACGCACCGGCCGGGAAACTAGGGCGATTTCTCCGGCGCAGGCAGGGCGGCCAGCGCCGTCTTGATGGCATCGTGAGAGAGGACCTCCGGCAACAACACGGGTTCCCCGTGGCCGGCGTACAAGGCGTAAACCGGCACCCCGTTGCGCCCGAGACGCTGTAATTCCTGAGTGATGGCAGGGTCCTTGAGCGTCCAGTCCGCGCGCATCAGGTGTACACCTGCCGCATCAAAGTCAGCCAGCACGGCATCACGCGCCAGCACCAGCCGTTTGTTGACCTGACAGGTCACACACCAGGCCGCGGTAAAGTCCACGAAGACGGCGCGATGCTGTTGACGCGCCATCTGCAATGCCTCTGGCGTGTAGGGCTGCCATCGTTCGGCCGGCATCGTGGCGAGCTTGCCGGTGGCTTGCGGGCCCGATAGGGCCATGACGGCATAGGCCACCACGGCCAGCGCCAGCAGCGCCCCGCCCAGTCGCCAGGTTCTGGCCTGAAGACGAATCAGCCAGGCAAACAGCGCCACACCCAGCAAGGCAACACCAAGGTAGAGCGCCCCGTCTGCGCCGGCCTGTGTGGTTAGCACCCAAGCCAGCCACACCACCGTGGCATAGAGTGGGAACGCCAGAAACTCCTTGAGACGTTCCATCCATGCGCCAGGTCTGGGCAAGCGGCGCAATGCACCTGGCAGTATGGCCAGCAGGGCATAGGGGGCCGCCATGCCCAGACCCAGCGCCGCAAACACGGCCAGCGTCTTTACCGCCGGCATGGTGAACGCCGCGCCCAACGCGACACCCATCAAAGGCGCCGTGCAGGGCGACGCGACCAGCACCGCCAGCGCACCCGAAGCAAAGGCATCCAGATGGGGGTGTCGTAGACGCCAGGCACCGGGCACATCCTGCGCCAGCGTGGCAATGGGTAAGGCTCCCGATAAAGACAGGCCAAGGCCGAAAAACAGCACGGCAAGCGCGGCCACAAACACCGGGGACTGAAGCTGGAAGCCCCAGCCCAGCGAGGCACCACCCGCCTTGAGTACCAGCAGCAAACCCGCCAATGCCACAAACGAGAGCACAACCCCCGCCGTGTAGAAAGCCGCATGGCTGGCCCGTGCACGCCGCGCGTCGGCACCCTCACCGGCATGCCGCGCGAGGCTGAGCAACTTGATAGACAACACCGGGAACACACACGGCATCAGATTCAGTAACGCGCCGCCCAGAAAGGCCAGCAAAGCGGCATAGAACACCCCTACCTGCGCCGGCTGGCGGGCTGGATCAGCCTGCGCTGCCAATGCGGGCACTGACTTCGTGACCGAGACATTGGCAGGGCGGATAGCGCCAAGGGCTGCACCCTGGATCGGCGCGCGCACCTCAAAGGCCAGGGGCACGGCAGCACCCGTATCGGCAACCATGACGCCATGCAGCGTATCCCAAAGACCGGTAGGGATTTCGGCGCCACTCAGACGCAGACCATAGCCTGGTGCCTGAGCACTGAACCCCTGTGGCGCAGCAGGCTGCATGCGTCCCTCGTCAAACGGGAAAAACACCAGCGACTTGATGGCTGGCGTATCCGCCGGCGTTTGGAGCGATACGGCAACCTGCCCCGCATCAACGGCGGCGCTGATCTGCCAGCCGGCAGGTGGCGATGCGGCGGGCCAGCGTGTCCGCGTAGCGGCAAACACCGGCGCCTGGACAGGATCTGGCTGACTCACCGAGCCGACAGGCAGGGTGAGATCAAACTCACCCGACTCCGGAATGCAGACCTCTTCGCAGACCAACCACTCTGCCGCCAGTTTGAGTGGCAATTGCGACGCGCGAAAATCCACCGGTACGCTCAGCGGCACCGCCAGCAGCACCTCCTGCTCGTAGCCAAAATTGGTCAGCGGCCCGGCAGGAATACGACTGGGTGCAGGCCAGCGAATGTCTCCAGCCTCCACCCCCGGTGGCAAGGTCCAGCTGAAACTGGGCGGATAGCCCGAATCACCCGGGTTCCGCCAGTAAATATGCCAATGAGGCTGGAGCCGGAAACGAACACCGACCCAGTGCGTCTGGCCGGGTGCCAGCACACGCTGTTCGCTGACGAGTGTTGCGCTGAGGTGCTCGGTATCGACCTGGCTGGCGGCGTGGGTGAACAGCGGCAGACTGGCAAGCAGGCCGACAACCAGCCGGACAAAGGAAGGCGTGAGGCGCATGGTCTCGGGCTTTGTGGGGGTAGGTAACGGCCAGGACAGCCGTAGTCGACGTGGCTAAGAGCCTGCCAGTTGCGCCAAGTTCCGAAATCCTTGCAGATTGCGGATCAGCCTGGGCAATCCCCCTGTTCAGGGCTGGTGCCAGTCGGCAATTCCGTACTTGGCGAGTATTTTCGCGAGCTCACCGGACTGGCGCAGTTCCACCACGCCCCGGTCCAGCATCTCGACCATGGCCTTGGCCTTGGGATGCCGGGGCGACGCGGACACAAAGACCAAACCACTGTTGATGCAGCCAGCAAAACGGTATTCCGATTCCTTGCCGTTGCGCTTGAACCAGTCGCGCACCACATATTCGTCTTCAAGCGTTACATCGACCTGAGCCCGACCCACGGCCTGCATCTGTGCATTCAGGTAATCGCTGCCGCTACCCAGAAACACATAGCTGCGACGGCGCGGGTCCCTGAGATAGCTGTCTACCGGGTCCCCGAAGGTCTGATCCTTGTTGACGGCGATCCGCTGGTTCTTGAGATCCCCCACACGGGTGTATTGCCAGTTCGAATCGGCACGGGTCACAAAGCAGCTGCGGCTCAGGCCGAAAGCCTGCTTGCCGAACACAAAATCCGGCGCGTCGGTCTTGAGCGTACCCGCGAGGAGATCCTGATCCAGGGCGCGCGTGGCGATCAACGCGCGGCGCCAGGGGTACTCGGTGTAGTTGAACTGATAGCCCTGGCGGCTGACGATGGCTTCCACCATATCGATCATGAAACCCTTGCGTTCGGGATCCTTCTCGACCGCGCAGTTGTAGGGACACCAGAGCGCGCCAGCGACCTTGATCTCGTTCGCCGACACGATGCCCGCCGTCGCCATGAGCAAAGCCCCGGCCAGAACAGAACACCAGCGTAGCGAGCGTGGAGGTTGATGGTCGGGCTTGGCGTGATCCATGTCTTCCAACATAGCAAAGCGTTTTGCGCTTCGCTCTGCCTTGTTGATCCGGTGCAATCTGTTGAACCTGCGAGGTCAGGTTTCCCTCGATGCCGAACCGGTCACGCTGGCAAAGTGGTATCAAACCTATATTTGATTGGACTTGCCACATAGAATGTCGCTATGTCCGCGTCCAGCCTCTTACGTCACCGCCCTTTCCTTTTGCTCTGGCTTGGCAGCATGGCCGCCAGCCTGGGATTGGCGGTCGCCTTGCTCGCCGAAACCTGGTATGCCGTGCAAGTACTCAAACTCGAAGCCCAACTGGGTTATGTGCTGCTTGCCGGCACTTTGCCGAGGCTGCTGCTGATGGCCTTGGGAGGCGTGCTGGCAGACCGGCTGCCACGCGGCAAGTTGATGGCAGGCTCGTTTGTGGCGCGGGCACTGCTGCTCATGCTGATGGGCTGGCTGATTGCCCAGGGCTGGCTGGGCTTTGCCGAGCTGCTGATCATGGCGGCGCTGTATGGCGTGCTCGACGCCCTGTTCTGGCCTGCGCGCGACGCCATCTTGCCGCAGCTGCTCAGCGGCAATGCGCTCACCCAGGCCAATGCCTGGATGCTGGCCACCAACCAGCTGGGGCTCGTGCTCGGGCCCATGGTGGGCAGCGCGCTGCTGGCCTGGCACGACTTCCCCATGGTGTTTGCACTGACGGGCGTGCTCATGCTGGCCGGTGCAATCGCCTGTGCCGCCATCGTGATCAGTCCTGCTGGCCAGCGCATCCACACCGATATGTGGCAATCGCTGCGCGAAGGCTTGGCCTGCGCCTGGCACACCCCGGTACTCCGCTGGATCCTGCTGATCTACGCCTTCGCCAACCTCTTGTTCATGGGACCCATGGGGCTGGCACCGGCGCTGCTTGCAGCCAAACTTGAAGGTGGCAGTGCCACCGTGCTGGCGCAGCTGCAAAGCGCGCTCTCGGCCGGCATGCTGGTGGGCGGCATCCTGCTGGGTCTTTACCCGCCTCGGCGTAAACGCTTGCTGATGATCTGCGGGTTGATCGCCATCGAAGGCGTGCTGCTGGCGCTGCTCCCCCAATCAACAGCCTTGGGCGCAACCTTGATCCAGCTGCTGATCGGCCTGTGCATCGCCGGCAACAATGTGCCCATGCTGTCGCTGCTGCAACAGCACACGCCACCGGACAAGATCGGCCGGGTCATGAGCCTCAACAGCATGGCCTCGCTGGGGCTGACTCCCGTAGCTTACGGGCTCTGCTCTCTCTTGTTGGCCGGCGGCGTTTCGCTGGGCTGGCTGGCTGCAGGTGGTGGCCTGTTGCTGGCGGCACTGTGCATCCTGCTACCACTCTGCGTACGCACCTTGCGTCAAACCGACTGAGTGATGGGGCGGCAGGATCGACGAGTCGTGTCGGCGAGGTGGTACTCGATCAGCCGGTTGCCGAAGGCGGCGGGCGCGGCGCGAAATACAGGCACTCCTGCCCCGACGAGGCATACACCTCCAGACACGGCGGTCGCCGGCTCTTGAAGCCCAGCAACTGGCAGCCATAGGGAAAGCGCTCATCCCAGGTGATGTAATGATGTTGGCAGCGTATGCACAGCACGCGCGGCGTGCGTGGCGCGTCAGCAGGGTTGGACATGGTGGGGGCGCTGCGAGAGCGATAGCGTCATGGTGAGCCTTGGTGGGCAAAACCGCGTCAGCCTGACAGGAAAACACAAAACGGGACCCATCGGCCCCGTTTTGTGTGTGTTTTTTCCTGCAAGTTTCAGTTAAGGACGCACACCACCGCCGACCGGGCCGGAATGCGGAAGCTGCCAGTGTTACTACAGGCCGTGACCGCCGCACTGCGAACACGGGCATCCGCGGCGCTGGTTGCTGCCTGCACCGGATGCAGCGCATAGGCCTTGCCACTCAGCGACGGTATCGCCAGCGTGTGCTCGGCTTTGTCCACGTTCACCAAGTAAAGCAGCTCGGTGAAACCGGCACCCGCATACCCTGCCCCATTGAGCCGCGCTGCAATCACCGTGGGTTCCTGGCTGGAGCCGGTGTTGAGGAAGCTCAGCCGCTGCTTGACCTCGTCGGCGGTGCGCAGGCGGAACAGGGTTGAACTCTTGCGGATGGCCAGCAGATCGCGGAATACATCGCGCGTCCAGGCGATGTCGGCGGCCGTGGGCTTGATGCCCGCGTTCGCCAGCAAGGGCTTGATCACGCTGTAGTTGTCGCCGTTGTCGTCCTTGCCCGGCGCACCGGTGCCGAAGTAGTTGTCGCTATAACTCCAGTCGAGCCGGTTGAACCAGTCGCCGGCGTTGTAGCTGTTGCGGTCCAGCGATTTGGAACGCAGCGTGTCGATACCGGCATGGAAGTAATTAACCCCCTGGCTGAACATGTTCAGCGCCGCCCCCAGCATCTGCACGCGCGCACGATCTGCCGTGCTGGTGCTATCGGGCAGCTTGTAGGCATTGATGTCGAACAGTGTCTGGTTGTCGTGGTTCTCCACATAGTTCACGGCCTCCTGCGGGTCACTCACATAACCGGCCGGCTGGCCGTTGTAGTTGATGTCCGCGAGCTTGAGCGCGGCGTCCCAGTGCGTGGTCAGCGTGTAGTCGCGCAGCGAACCCGCCAAGCCCACCTTGACCACATCGGCCGCCCACATCAGGTCATTGCGCGTCTTGCCACCACCGGTGCCGTTGTCGTCGTAGTACAGGCCGTTGATGTAGCCCTGGTTGCGGCGCAGATTCATGCCGCTATCAAAGCCGCTGCCGCCACGGATCAAGTCACGCGCGCGGTCGCTGAAAGTGCCGATGCCGGAACCATTGAGCGACAGCTGCGAGGCCTGCACAAAGCGTGCACCGTTGGCCACTTCACCAAAGTTCCAGCCTTCGCCGATCAACTGGATATCGCGGCTGGTGGCGGCGTTCACTACGGTTCTGAGCTGCTCCATGGCTGCGCGGGGCTGGTGTGCCATCAAATCGAAACGGAACGAGTCGATCTTGTAGTGCACGGCCCAGAGCTTGGCCGTGTCGATCATCAGCTTGGCCATCATGGCGTTCTCGGTGGCCGTGTTGGCACAGCAGGTCGAGTTCTCGATGCCGCCGGTGTTGTTGAGCCGGTGGTAGTAACCGGGCACAACGCGATCCAGCACCGACTTCTCGTTCTGGCCCGAGGCGCTGGTGTGGTTGTAGACCACGTCCATACCCACGCGCAGACCGGCTGCGTGTAGCGCCTGCACCATCTGGCGGAACTCGATGATGCGCTTGGCACCGTCGGCCGCATCGGAGGCGTAGCTGCCCTCGGGCGCGCCGAAGTGGTAAGGGTCGTAACCCCAGTTGAAACAGTCCTGGTCCCGCACGGCGGCTACCGCCGCCTGCTGGGCTTCCGCATCGGCGGCAGCAGACGGAATGGTCGGCGACACGCAACCGGCTTCGGGCACGCTGGCGATATCGAATACCGGCAGCAGATGCACGTCCGTCATACCGGCCTGCGCCAGCGCCTTCAGGTGCTTCATGCCATTGCTGGCGACCTCGGTGAAGGCCAGATACTTGCCGCGGTTCGCCACCGATACGGTGGGATCGTTGACCGAGAAGTCGCGCACATGGAGTTCATAGATGTTCATGTCCTCCTGCGCAGCAATCGCGGGCATGGCGTGGCTATCCCAGCCCGCGGGCTTTAGGCTGGCCGCATTCAGATCAGCGATATAGCTGCGCTTCGAATCGGTGGTCAGGCTGATGGCATACGGGTCGGTGACACGGTTGCGCACCACGCCCACGCCACGCACGAAGACATCGACCAGATAGCTGTAATACTTGCCGCTGAGGTCGCCCGCCTTGCTGGCGCGCCACACCCCGGTAGCGGCATCGCGGCTCAGCGCTTCGATGCTGGCGGCCTTGGCGCTGCCGCTGTCGAACACGCAAGCCTGCACCTTCTGCGCCGTGGGTGCCCACAGCTTGAACACGGTATTGCCGCCGGCAATGCTCACGCCCAGATCGCTCACGCTGCTGGCAGCCGCAAACTGCTCATCGAGCGCACCGGCCAGTTGCGCCGTGGTGGCGTTCTGCACCTTGCCGTCGGCCGTTTCCTGCACCAGCAGCAGCTGGCTCTGGAACAGTTCGCCCAGTTTCGGCAGGTCGGCATCGGCCACCTTGAGCGCCACGCCCGCACTCACGTACTTGAACCGCTCGGCCGCTGCCGCCGGTACGCTGCTGGCGACAGTCAGTGTCAGCGCGCCATCCGCGCCGCTGACGGCAGCATCCTTGGTGGCAACGATCTTGCCGTTGCGCGCGTGGTAGAGCTTGAACACATGGCCCGTATCCACCTTGGGCCATTGCAGGTACTGGCGCGACAGCCAATAGGCGCGCGCGTCCAGCGTGGACACTTGGCGCGTATCGGGCTGCGCCGCGAACACCTGCGGAACTTCCTGCACCAGCCAGACCTGGCCGATGCCATTGGCGATAGTGAGCGTGCTGTAGGCAATCTGGATATCGCTGCTCCAGCCATCCTTGTTGCCCACATCCGGCTGACCTGCGCCGCCCAGGCCGTGGATCACGAAACTCAGGCTGGTACGGCTGGCATCATCCTTGGGGTTGAGTACCGGGATATCAAAGCTGGCCGTGCCATTGCTAACGGTGTAGCCGGGCATGGCGCTCAGCGGCACCGGCTTGGCCCAATCGCCTATGGCCGGCGACGCGGGCATGCGCGCGGTGTCGATACCGTTACTGCTCCACAGGTGCAGACCCCAGCCACTGTAGTTGCCGTCGTAACGACGGTAATGCACGCGCACCGTGCTCAGATTCGGTCCGGTGGCGAGCAGCGGGTTGCTGGCGTACTGGGTCTTGTCGCCGGCCAGCTTCCAGATTTCCTTGCCGTCGGCGACCTTCCAGAACTGCTGCTGGTCGCCCGTTGCCTGGCTCCAGGCCGAGGGTTCGCGCGTCGTGCCATCGTGCAGAATGAAGTTGAATTCGGGGCTGCTGACCGGAATATCCCAGTAAGCACCGAAATCGTCATTCCCCGTGGGCGCAATGCCGGGCCAGCCACCCAAGGCTTCGCCGGGGGCGTTCCAGGCATAGGTTTTCCAGTTGCCATACTGGCCATCGCCACGTCGATAGTGGAGCCGCACCATGCCATCGGGCACGGCCACCGCGGCGGCTGTGGCGACGGGCACGGCAAACAGCACGCGCTGGAAGTCGCTGGCATCGCAATCGGCGATGTCGGTGGCGACAGGGGGATTGGTGGTCACGGGGGGTTGGGTGCTGGCGTTATCGCCGCCACCTCCACCGCAGGCGTTCAGCAAAACGCCTAATGTCACGATGCCCAGCCAGCGGCGTGCAGCCGCCACCGGGCCCCAAAGGTGCCTGGTTTGCATGATGAAGCTCACTCCGAACTTGGTGCCCTTGCAGTCACCAAGGCGGCGCTGTGGGCTGGTTATTTGGCGCAGTGCATCATGTTCATCCGTAACAAAACTACGCCAGTTACGGCGAAATGCGGCCTGCACCTTCCATCAAGCGCGTCACCCAGTCAGGGGTCAAGCAACTTCATGCGCAAACCCCGGAGAGCCTATCCGTACAAGGCTTTCACGTTGGCAGAGACTGTTCCAGGCGACATTGCCTCACCCGGGCATCGGTACAAAAAAACGTAGCCCCGCAAGCGGGGCTACGTTCCTGATGCTGTGGCGCAATATCGCGCTTGGCGATCCATCAGAGTGGTTGCAAGTCCAGCTTGGCGAACAGCGCGCGGTCACCATCGGCCTCGGGATTGCCTGTCGTGAGCAGCTTTTCGCCGTAGAAAATCGAATTGGCCCCTGCGAGGAAGCACAGCGCCTGCATGGCCTCGGGCATTTGCTGGCGACCGGCGGACAAACGCACAAAGCTCTGCGGCAACACGATGCGCGCCACTGCGATGGTGCGAACGAACTCGCTCCAGTCGATACCTTCCTGGTCTGCCAGTGGCGTGCCTTCGACCTTGACCAGATTGTTGATGGGTACCGATTCAGGCTGCGGATCAAGATTGGCCAGCTGCGCCAGCAGGCCAGCGCGCTCCTCGCGGCTTTCACCCATGCCCACGATGCCGCCGCAGCACACATTCATGCCGGCTTCGCGCACCTGACGCAGCGTATCGAGCCGGTCGTCGTAGCCACGAGTACCGATGATGTCGTCGTACTTTTCGGGCGCGGTGTCGAGGTTGTGGTTGTAGTAATCGAGACCCGCATCCTTGAGTTCACCGGCCATGCCTTCCTTGAGCATGCCCAGCGTGGCGCAGGTCTGCAGACCCAGCGACTTCACCCCGGCGATCATCTGCTTCACTTCTTCAATATCGCGCTGCTTGGGGCCGCGCCAGGCGGCGCCCATGCAGAAGCGCGATGCACCCGCCGCCTTGGCGGCCTTGGCGGCATCGAGCACTTCTTCCAGCGGCATCAGATCCTGGCTGGTCACACCCGTGTCGTAACGCACGCTCTGCGGGCAG
The DNA here is from genome assembly GCF_027257935.1 of Chitinimonas sp. BJYL2. Lineage (NCBI taxonomy): Bacteria > Pseudomonadati > Pseudomonadota > Betaproteobacteria > Neisseriales > Chitinibacteraceae > Chitinimonas > Chitinimonas sp. BJYL2. The sequence goes on from NZ_JANZKW010000006.1 coordinate 27,474, forward strand.
TAGCCGCAATCCTCGGGGCAGCCACCGGTCTTGATCGACAACAGGGTCGACAGCTGAACCTTGTGTGGATCGAAGTATTCGCGGTGTACGGTCTGGGCACGGAACAGCAGGTCGTTGAACGGCAGCGCAAACAACTCGGCCACGGCTTCTACAGTCCAGCGCTGCTCGCTGGCATGCGGGACAAGCTTCTTGTGAAACTGCAGGGTTTGCGGCGTGGCGGCTTGGTTCATGGGCTGGGTAGGGAGTTTGCTCTAAGCCGTGGATTGTCCTTGCTGGCTCGTCACACTGTCAAATCCAGCGCCCGAAATTTTCAACAACTGTTCAAAATTTACTCAATACTCTGGTCAAGCATGGGGAGTGCCCGCCAACCAAGGTGCTAGCGGTTCGTCCTACGCCAGCGCACCCGATTCACCACAGATGTCTTGTCCAGACTGAACTGGCCACCGAGGCATCATGGAAACCTCTCTGCAAGCCGCGTGATGTTGCTATGCTCACACGGGAACTGGGCCGGACCAGACACCGCGACACCTCGCGGCCAAACCGGCGGTTTGCACGCCTGAGGCTTAATGTGATCCGTTATGCCTATTGTTGAAAACCCTATATTTGTTATTGACCTGTGATATCGAGCCAACTTCTTTTCCTCTTCAGTGCCCTGGGCTCAATCAACGGGATTTTCCTGGCGCTTTACCTGTTCACCCGCCGCTCGCAGCGCCTGACGAATAGCCTGCTAGGCGGCCTGTTGCTGGCAATCGGTGTGCGTACTGGCAAATCCACGTTCTATTATTTCTATCCGGATATTGCGGTCGAATTCCTCCAGATCGGCATGTCTGCCTGCTTGCTGATCGGCCCACTGACCTATCTGTATGTGCAATGCCATCTGGCAGACATTGGGCAAAAAGCCCTGGGTACTGCTTGGCGCTGGCATTTACTCGTGTCCTTGCTGGTGATCGGCATCGGCATTACTTTCCCTTATTCCCGATATCCGCATATCTGGCACCACGTGCTGTCTGGCATTCATGTTTACTGGGCTTTTTATCTATTACTAGCCGGAAAACAATTATGGCAGGCACGCCCTGTATGGATTGGCAATGAACATGGCAGCTCACGCCAAGTCATACTTTTGCTGAGTGTCTACTTCAGCAGCTGCCTGATTCTGATTGCCTATGCCACTACCCAATTGACCTCCTATATCGTTGGCGCACTCTCATTTACGTTTTCCATACACCTGACCATATTGACCTTCCTGTTTCAAAAGGAGGTTCAGATCGAGGCCACACGCAAGGAGAAATATCAGAATCGCAAACTGGCCGATGCAGATGTCCAATCCTTGCTGGAATCCCTGAATCAAACCATGCGTGACCAGCAGCTCTATCTGAATCCGAATCTGACCCTGGCCTTGCTGGCCAAAAAGGTCGGCGCCTTGCAAACGACGGTTTCCCAAGTCATCAATGAAAACCTGGGCAAGAGCTTCAATCTCTATATCAACGAGTTCCGCATTCAATACGCGCAAAAGCTATTGGCTCACGAATCCCATTTGACCATGGAGCTGGTCGCCGAGCGCAGTGGTTTCAATTCCAATTCCACATTCTTTGCGGCATTCAAGAAAATTACCGGGCAAACACCGGCCAGCTACCGCGCTGCATTTGCCTCGGCGCCCACGGGCGCCGCCGAGATCGCTACCGCTCTGCCCGACCATCAGGTTTCCAGTCACTCCTGAGGCTGCGCCTTAGCGCGCTGACCGAGCCACCCTTGCTGTGAAATCATGTATCCGGAGTCCTGAATCATGGTTCGGGACTTCAGGCACCCGCATTCCCCCTAACTTGGCAACCGGCAAAGCGATATGACTCGCTGCCGATTAACCGTAGCTCAAGTTGAGGTGAATGAATGAACCCCTATTTTTCCCTGATCGCCGCCCTGAGCGCTTGCTTGCTATTTGGCATGCCTGGGCATGCCGGTGCGGCCTCTACCACATCGACCGCCCCAGCGGACATCCAGACTCCGACCGGGGCCGGCAAAACCGATACCGAGCAAATCACCCAAGTGCTCACGGACTATATGGAAGGCACCGCCAATGGTGAGCCCGAAAAGCTGAAACGCGCTTTCCATCCCGACTTCAAACTATATACGGTCAACGAAACCAATAATCTGCTTGTCCGTTCCGGCGAGCAATACATCGCCAATATCAAACCGGGCGAGAAGAACAATCGTATCGGTCGAATCCTGTCCATCGATATCGAAAACAATGTCGCCACCGCCAAAGCGGAAATCCTGATACCCAATTACCGGCTGTATACGGATTATTTCCTGCTACTGAAATACCATGGCAACTGGAAGATCGTGCAAAAGAGCTACACCTGGAAATCCTTACCCCAGCGCACCAACAAGATTCTGTTCATCACATCAAGCCAGCACACGTATGGTAATACCAAGCTCAATGCGGCCAATCATTTTGCAGAGATTGTCATTGCCTATGACATTTTCAAGAAAAATGGTTATGTCGTGGATTTTGTCAGTCCCAAGGGCGGCGCCATTCCCCTGGGCTACATTCAGACATCCGACAATACCCAGAAGGAATATCTGTACAACGGCGAATTCATGCGCCTGTTGCAGAACACCGCCACGCCAGAGCAAATCAATCCCAATGACTATCAGGCCGTTTATTACAGCGGTGGTGGATCAGCGATGTTTGGCGTTGCAGATAATCAAGGCATTCAACATATCGCCAATACAATCTACAAGCGCGGTGGAATTATCTCGGCCATCTGTCATGGCACGGCCGGCATCGTCAATCTGAAAAACAGCGACGGCACGGCGATTTTCTCTAACCGGAAAATAACCGGCTTCCCCGACATGTTCGAAGACACCCAGGCCGAATATTACAAAACCTTCCCGTTTTCCATCGACAAGGAAATCACCAAGCACGGCGGCAACTTTGTCTACTCCAAGAAATTCGGGGACAACCATGTCATCGCGGACGGCAACATCGTCACCGGGCAGGACCCTTCCGCCACGGCCTCAGTGGCACTGAACGTCATCAAAGCCATCCAGAAGAACTAAGCGGAGATACCCATGAACACGCCATTGTCTTACCTGATGCTTACCTGCCTTGCCGCCCTGCCCCTTACCACCTTTGCCGGCAAAGCACTTGAATCTGTCTCACCAGAGGCCATCGACAAGGTCTTCAGCGAATCCCGGTCTCCCGACAAACCCGCCATTGCGGTCGCGGTGATCCATGCAGGAAAAGTGGTCTACCAGAATGCCTACGGCAGCGCGAACCTGGAGTACAAGGTGCCGGCTACCGTCGATACCCGATTCCAGGTCGAAGGGCTGGCCTTGGAGGTCATCGCCTACGCGACGCTCATGCTGGAGGAGCAAGGAAAAATCAAACTGGATGATGACATCCGGCAATACCTGCCCAAGGTGGCCGACTTCGGCGAGAAGGTCACCATCCGGCATCTGCTCAGTTCAACCGATGGCCTGCCTGGCTACCGCACCCTCAAATCCTTGGCGGGTTGGGAAACCGGCGGGCCTGAGCAGCACAAGGCCATATTGCGCCTGATCCAGAGCCAGAAAGCCTTGAACTTCCGGCCGGGCCAGGTATTTTCGCCAAATGGGTCCACGCGCCTGATCCTGTTGGCCCATATGGTCGAGACTGTCACCGGTCAGCCGTTCGACGTGTACTGCAAGGCAGAGATCTTTGCCCCGCTGGGCATGGCCAATACCGTCCTCCAGTACGACAGCAATCTCCCCTTGGCGAACACGGCCGTGCCCTACCGGAGTGGTGCGGACGGGCTGTACAAGTACGACTATGGCAATGGCAGTGCGGCCGGCCCGACGAACCTCTACACGTCCATCAAGGATCTGGGCATCTGGCGGGCCCATCTTTCGGCGCTTACCATCGCCCGCAAGCCACTGGCCAAGCAGTTGAATTCGCCCATCCGGCTCGATGGCGGTGCGCCCATTAAGGACGTTGCCAGCATCTCGATCTATGGGCAGCTGCATCTAGGCCAGGAGCGCGGCATCCCGAAAATCTATCAACGAGGCAGCGCCGGTGGATATTCCAGCCTGCTGTTCCGCTTTCCGGAACAGGACTTTGCCGTCGCCGTACTCAGTTCTGATGGGGCATACCACGGCTCCTATGGCATGCGGGTTGCCAACCTGTTCATGAAGAACCAGTTCCCCGAGCCGGAAAACATCGATTACACCAAGATCAAGGCCGTGAAGCTGAGTCCACAGCAGCTCCAATCGTATCAAGGCAGCTACTGGAACCCGGCACGCGCCATCTCCGCCAAGGTCTATCTCAAGAACGACGCGCTGTACTACACCCGGGTCGAGGGCACGGAAGGCTACGAGCTGATTCCTTTGGGTAATGCGGTCTTCCAGATCAAGATGGAGGGCGATGACACTCTGTTGCTCAAGTTTGCCGAGACCGGTACGGGTAAAACGATGAGCTACACCGTGGGAGAGAGCGATCCGGTCGTGTACAAATCCTATGAGTCTGCGGCCTATACCCAGCAGGAACTGACGCAGTTTGCCGGCACCTTCTACAGCAAGGAACTGGACGCTTCCTTTGTCGTCGACGCCAGCAATGGCGTGCTGACTGCCAGCAATATCCGTTCAGGCGTGGTGAGCTTCAGGCCGCTGAATATCGACAGGTTTGCGGGCGACAAGCGCTTCATGGGTGGCATCCGGTTCATTCGCGATGGCAGAAATGCGGTGTCCGGATTCCAGGTCGTGGTGGATGAAGTCCGGAATCTGGTCTTCAAGAAGGTGTCCTGATCTGGCAGCCAAGGCTTACCCGGTGCATGGCGATTGCGAATGCCATCCGGGTGTTGATCGGCTACAGCCAGGCTGATGCGCCGGGCGCGGGGTCCGCCGAGAAAGTCGGGCTTCGCGCTGCAGGTGCATTCCGGCATGAAACGGTTGGCGGCATACTCTTTCCAAGGTCCCGCACCATGCGATGCGCGGTATGGCAGGTTGGCTTATTGTCCCGCGCTATTGGCCGGGTTGTCCGGCACGCATGCCGGAGCCCCCTTGCCCCACCGTTGCGCACTGTTTCTTCACCACGTAGGTGCCTGGCTACTACCGCAACAATGTTGCCTGTGCGGTGTACGGAGCGGCCAGCAAGGCTTGTGTCGCGACTGCCACGCGGATTTGCCGTGGATCGGGCCATTACGCTGTCTGGTTTGTGCCGTTCCCTTGGTCCACGGCGGCATCTGTGGGCAATGTTTGCAGCATCCGCCAGCGTTCGATACCACATGTGCAGCATGGTGTTACGGCTGGCCCATGAACCGCTTGATCCCGGCTTACAAATATCAGGCTCGGCTGAGCCTGCTGCCTGTACTGGCGCAAGGTCTGCTGACGGAGCTGCGCGGCGTCCGCGTTCCAGACTGCGTCATCGCCATGCCGCTGCACTCCTCTCGGCTGCGTGAGCGAGGCTTTAACCAGTCGGCAGAGCTGGCACGCCATCTTGCCCGGGCTCTGGACCTGACACTGGCACTCGACCGGGTGGCACGGATACACCCGGCACCACCGCAGGCCAAGCAAAACCGCAAGGAGCGCCAGCGGCAGGTTCGTGGTGCATTTGCCGTGACCGGCGAGGTGGCGGGGTTGCATGTGGCCGTGGTGGATGACGTCATGACCACGGGTGCCAGCCTTAATGAACTTGCGCGCACATTGAAACAAGCAGGCGCACGACGGGTAGACTGCTGGGTGCTGGCTCGCACGCCAGATTGATACCCCGCCCTGCCAATCCCCTGCCCTGTCGACTCTTCAAGCCATGTTTGCCGTCATCCTGTTTCAGCCCGAAATCCCGCCGAATACCGGCAATGTGATCCGTCTTTGTGCCAATACGGGGTGCGAGCTGCACCTGGTCAAGCCCTTGGGCTTCCCGCTCGATGATGCGAAGCTGCGCCGCGCGGGGCTCGATTATCACGAGTATGCGCAGATGCAGGTGCATGAAGACTGGGATGCCTGCGCCAAGCACTTTGCCGGCAGGCGGATATTCGCGATGACGACGCGAGGCTCAACCCGGCATGATCGCATCGCTTACGAAGCCGGCGATGTGTTCCTGTTTGGTCAGGAGTCCGCGGGGCTGCCCGCTGCGCTACGCGACAGCTTTGCACCGGATCGCCGCATCAAACTGCCGATGCGGCCTGATAACCGTAGCCTCAACCTGTCGAACGCGGTCGCGGTGACGGTGTTCGAAGCCTGGCGTCAGCACGGCTTTGCCGGTGCAGCAGAAGGCTGATCCAATCAGTACTCAGGTCGCGGGCTTGGGCTGAACTGCCACGCACACCTGGTTTTTGCCTGACTTCTTGGCCTCGTACATGGCCTGATCCGCACGCTCGATGGCGGCCTCCTGATGCTCACCCTGCATGTAGCGGGTGATGCCTGCGGAAAAAGTCACCAGCACGCGCTCATTGTTGTGCAGGAAAAAATTCTTGGTAAGTTCGCGCTGTACGCGGCGCATGGTATTGGCCGCCTCGCTGGTGACGGTTTCGGGCATCAGCACCACAAACTCCTCACCGCCATACCGGGCGATCACATCGGTAGGCCGCAAGGTGTCCTTGACTACCTTGACCAGGTGGCGCAGTGCTTCGTCGCCCGCCTGATGGCCGCGTTGATCGTTGAGCTTCTTGAAGTTGTCCAGATCCATCATGGCCAGACACAGCGGCTTGCCCGTGCGTTCCATGCGGGCGATCTCGGTGACGAAAGCTTCATCAAAGCCGCGGCGGTTCAAGGCACCGGTGAGCTGGTCTTCGCGGACCTTTTCGCTCACGGCACGCAGCTCCGCCTCCAGTTCCTGAATGCGCTTTTCGGCGGCTTCCGCCTCATTGCGGGCCGCCATCAGCTCCTCGCGTGAGCGAGCCATATCCAGCTGGATCACCCGCGTGTCCTGCATCAGCTCATCCACCACATGCTTGAGATCGAGCACATCCCGGCTGGTTTCAATACGCCCGGCGTAAACACCGATCTTCTCGTGGTAATCACTGGTGGTATCTGCCATACCGCCAAGGCGATCAATGAACAGCGAGATCATCCGCTTGAGCGCGACCTGGGTCTCGGTAAGGCTATGGTGCAACTGCCCTTGTTGATACACGACCTCCTTGAAGCCCGCCTCTGCCTCGTAAAGGCGGGTCATGCTCATGGGCTTGGCAAGTATGTCCCGCACCACGGCAACCTGGCCTTCCAGCCAGCGGCCATCACCCGACACGGCGATCAGGTTATCGGTCACCAGCATCAGCAGATTCACCAAGCCTGCAGATACGCGGTCATCCCGCTGATTCTTGAGTTCAAGCTGCGACCAGAACTTGCGCAGGCGCTCGGCGAGAAACTGCAGACCCTGCTCGCTGGATACCGACTCGGCAGCCAGCGCCAGGCTCTCGGCCTCCTCCGCTAGATCCGGTTCTCCGCGCAGGCGGGCGGCAATACCCAGACGCAATGCCCGAGACAGCAATTCACGCCACAGCGACCAGTCCACATTACCCTGCGCCACCGGCTGTATCTCACTGCCGGGCACTGGCGCCGATGCTGCCTCGGCAGCAGCCGGGGCGACCTCGCCGGCGACCTCGATACCGCCCTCAACGCCGGCACCCTCGGCCCAGCTGACAATCAGGGCAGCAAGCTTTTCGTTCAGCAACGAAGGGTAATTGCCGAAATTGAGCAAGACTTTGGCCAGCGACTCCTGCTTACGGGCCATTGTGAAATGCGGGCTGCGCATGTCCCATTGGACCAGCAGGTCGCGAATCAGCTCAGACCATGGCCGCGTCAGGGTGGCCTGGCCGCCCTGAGATTCAATCGCTGCCACCAGCGGTGCGGTCACGCCCGACCAGTCGCGGTGATCCGCTGCCGCGCTGATCAATTTGATATTTCGCTGGAGATCCGGCGATTGCTTGGGCATTGCCTTGAGCATGGCCAGAATCGCGTCCAGCAAGGGATTCGCCCCCCCGGCTTTGCGTGCCTTGCCACCCTCGATCTCGTGATAGAGGTCTTCGTAGTGCTCCGGCGTCGGCGGAATACGGCGCGTGGCGAGCTGGCGCAGGGCCTCGCGCGCGATATCGGTCGGGTTGCTTAGCTTGTTGCTCATTGAATGCAGACAATGCCGTTGGAATAGTGCACTCAGTCATTGTAGAAACTGGGTTACACCAAGCAAGACTTAAGTGAATACAAGATCAAACAAAAAGGGCCCGGTTACCCGAGCCCTCTTTTCCACAGACGTGGTTCGCAGGCTTAAGCGCCGACGACGGTTACCTTGATGTTGGTAACCACATCGTGGTGCAGTGCCAGAGCGATGTCGTACTCGCCGATCGCCTTGAGCGGGCCTTCGGGCAGGCGCACTTCGCGCTTCTCGATGGCAACGCCAGCGGCGGTCACGGCTTCAGCGATGTCTTGCGTGGTGATCGAACCGAACAGACGGCCGTCAACACCGGCCTTCTGAGCGATGGTCACAGCAAACTCGACCAGCTTTTCAGCACGGGCTTGAGCGCCGGCCAGGATTTCAGCCTGTTGCTTTTCGAGTTCGGCGCGGCGAACTTCGAACTGCTTCAGGTTGGCGTCGGTCGCGCGCTTGGCCTTGCCTTGCGGGATCAGGAAGTTACGGGCGTAGCCGTCCTTGACCTTGACGATATCGCCCAGGGTGCCCAGGTTGGCCACTTTTTCCAGAAGAATGATTTGCATGTTGGCAGCTCCGGCTTAGTGCTTGTCGGTGTAAGGCATCAGGGCCAGGAAGCGGGCGCGCTTGATGGCGTCCGACAGTTGGCGCTGGTAGCGAGCCTTGGTGCCGGTGATGCGTGCGGGGATGATCTTGCCGTTCTCGCTGATGAAATCCTTCAGCAGGTTGACATCTTTGTAATCAACTTCCTTGATGCCTTCGGCGGTGAAGCGGCAAAACTTGCGACGCTTGAACAGGTTACGGGACATGATGACCTCTCGAATTCAGAAAACTCTGGAATCGCAGCGATAAATTACGCGCGCTTCCAATCGTTGATATGCAGCACCAGACTGTGCTTGTAGCGCTGGCTCCGGCCGGCGAGAAATCCTTTTACAAGGACTTCCGTTCCTTCGGGCAGGCTCGCCAGACTTCTTGCCGATTCACCGAGGCAGACGCAGGGCATTTCGCACTGGACTTGCCGGTCACTGCCGCCTTCCTGCTGGGTGGATTCATGCATGAGCCTGAATTCAACCACCGGGATGCCGGCAGGGGTGTAACGCAAGGGCTGGAGTTCGAGCAACTGACCGTGGGCGACGACCTGGTTGCGCACTACGTACTACGCCCGATCAGGCCGCAGCCGCTTCCTTGGCCTCAGGGGCCGGGGTCAGCGACTTGGACTTCTCTTCCTTCATCATCGGCGATGCTTCGGTGATGGCGCGCTCAGTCTTGAGAGTGAGGTGGCGCAGCACGGCATCGTTGAACTTGAAGGCGTGTTCGAGCTCGTCCAGGGTGCCTTGGCCGATTTCCACGTTCATCAGAACGTAGTGAGCCTTGTGCATCTTCTGGATCGGGTAAGCCATCTGGCGACGGCCCCAGTCTTCGAGGCGATGGATCTTGCCGCCGTCGTTAGTAATCATCGTCTTGTAGCGCTCGATCATGGCGGGCACTTGCTCGCTCTGATCGGGATGCACGATGAACACGATTTCGTAGTGTCGCATGTGATCTCCTTGCGGATTAATCAGCCTGCCGTCATGCGAATAACGGTCAGGCAAGGGTGGAAAGCCGGGCATTGTAGCCGTGGGACTCTTGAACACGCAAGGAAATCAGGCATTTAGATTGCGAACAGGGGCATGCACGGTATGCGTCGCATCTCAACTTCGAGACTGACGTAAGGGACACCACCTATCGCCCCCTGCCAGGCAAGGCACGGTTACTGACGAGCGCCAGTGGGGCTCCCTCCAAGGCGATGCAACTTGGGCTCCGTCGCTGCGGCGATGCCCAGCGTTCTTGGCGCTATGCGCCCAGAACCTGGTTCATGCACAGCTGGCGGGGGCGGCGGGGGCCATGGGGGCTCGGGTTCAATCAGGGTTGAGCGCCGGCTTGAGCCTGAACAAAAGCAAAGCGCCCGGGTTCCCCGGGCGCTGCAACTGCACGTGACGCTACAAAGCCCGCATTCCAAGCCATGGCACTCAATGCAGCTTGATCCTCGGCCTGTGTACCTTGTCCAGCCATTCAGCCAGCGTGATGAGCACGGTACGCCAGAAGCCCGACAGTGCCATCTGGTGTTGCTTGTGCAAGCCCCAGTACATGAACTTGGCAAACGTTCCTTCAATGAACAGGCTGCCGCGCGCGAGGCTACCCATCAGCGAACCTACAGAACCATAACTGGCAAGCGACACCAGCGAACCATGATCGGTGAAGCGGAAGGCGCGCATGGGTTTGCCCGCCATGGTTCGCTGCAGGTTATCCGCCAGCCGCGTCGCCTGCTGGTGTGCCGCCTGTGCCCGCGCCGGCACCCATCCGCCCTTACCGTCAGGGCATCCCGCACAGTCACCCAGTGCAAAGATGCGCTCGTCGCGGGTGCTTTGCAGCGTCGGCTCCACCACCAACTGGTTGAGCCGGTTGGTTTCCAGGCCGTCGATCCCGCGCAGGAAGTCGGGCGCCTTGATGCCGGCAGCCCACACGGTCAGCGCAGATGGAATCATTGCACCACTGGCCAGGTGCACCCCATCGGCCGTGACCTCGACCACCCGCTCATTGCTGTGGATCTCGACAGCCAGCTGTCGCAGTTCCCTGGCGGCAGCCTCCGAGAGGCGCTCTGGCAGTACCGACAGGATGCGGGTATTGGCATCCACCAGCACGATCTTCAGATCGCGCTCCGGGTTGATGTGTTCCAGACCGAAGCTGCCCAGCACCAGTGCCGCATCGTGAAGCTCGGCCGCCAGCTCCACACCGGTTGCACCAGCACCGATGATGGCGACAGTAAAGCGCCCTTGTCCGGCCTCTGGCGGCTGGCTATTGGCACGCAGGCATACATTGATCAGGCGTTCGTGGAATTCTCGTGCCGCGTCTGGGCTATCGAGGCGGATCGCATATTCGGCCACGCCGGGCGTGTTGAAGTCGTTGGTCTGGCTGCCCAGTGCGATGACCAAGTAGTCATAAGCCAGTCGCTGCGCGGCGATGATTTCGCGTCCGGCGCTGTCGACCAAAGGTGCAATCAGGATTTCGCGCTTTGCCCGATCCAGCCCTTCGAAACGTCCTTGGCGGAAACGGAAGTGATGCCACCGTGCCTGCGCGAGATATTCGATTTCCTCGGCATGGCTGTCGTAACTGCCGGCGGCCAGTTGGTGCAGCAAGGGCTTCCAGATATGGGTGCGCTGGCTATCCACCAGCACAATCTCGGCTTTGCCGGATTTGCCCAGCTTGTCACCAAGATGGGTCGCCAACTCCAGCCCACCCGCACCGCCCCCCACGATCACTACGCGGGGACATCGTCTGCTTTCGCTCATGCATCACCTCGCCGCTTTCATTTGTCTGACCCCATTCTAGCGGGCCAGTCTCCTGATCCTGCGAACGCATAGCGATTTGCTTAGCCCCGAATGCAGGGAGCAACGCCTACTTGCCGAAGCGATACCAGTAAGCCGGGATGTGCAGCGGCGTTCCCTCGGGCAGATCGGGATTCTCCAGTACGATCAAGCGACGTTTGGCTGCCTGGACCTGCTTGATGACTTGGCCGTAGCGGGCCTTGAACAGTGCGTCGAATGAACCATCCGCAATGGCGGCTTCCAGCCCCCGCTGGATCACGCTCGCCAATGCCGGGTTCTTTTTGCTGACAAAATAATAAGACGCCGTGGGGTAGTAGATCAGCACATACGGCTCTACGACGATGCCCGCGCTTTTGTGTCGTTCGGCCTCGCCCCAGATCTCGATGACCGAGCGGGGGAAATAATCGTAACGCTTCGCCGCCAGCATCTGGAACAAGCTACCGTAACTGACTGCCGCCTGAACCTTGAGGCTATTGGCGCGCAGTATGTCGGTATCCGGCCAGTCATGCCCCTGCCCCGCCACAAAGCGCCGAAGATCTGCGGCTGCGTGAACATTCGCAAACAGCTCGGTTTCCGCCTTGCGGACCAGCGCAATCCGGTAACCCATCAAGCCCTTGTAGATGGGAATGCAGATAGGCATCAGCTCGGCTTCGCGCTCACGCGAAGTCATTGTCCACATCACATCGATGCCCTGCCCGTTTGCCAGCAAGCGCAGTGCGCGCCCTTGCGGCGTAACCAAGCCAGACGGACGGATATCCGCACGCACGCCCGCTTTGCTCAACGCCAGCTTGAGCAGCGCAACGGGGTACTCCAGCTGCGGATCCTCAGGCGCTTCGGGCCTGGGATAGATCAGCGGAGCAGCCAGCGCCGGCATGGTGCAGATCAGCGCGGAAAGCGCGAGGATCAGCCACGCACGGGCCAATGAGAAGCGAAAACGCAATGCCATCATGGGCTCAGATTAGTGTGACTCACGACAAAAAGGCATGAGCGATTGATCAAGCCGCACTACAAATCCGCATGCCGTCGTAGCCCATCACCACGCCGGCCGGCAGCCGCGCGCTCAGTTCGGTGTATTCGAACTCATGGGTCATATGGATCAGCACGGTCTGCCTTGCACCGATACGCGCGGCAGCAGTCAGCGACTGTTCCAGCCCGAAGTGGGTATGGTGCGGCTGGGTGCGCAGGCAGTCGAGCAGCAACACATCCAGACCATCGAGCAGGGCGAAGCTCGATTCGGGAATCTCCGATACATCAGTCAGGTAAGCCACCTTGCCAATGCGATAGCCCAGTACAGGCCAGCGGCCATGCATGACAGGCACGGGGATGATTTCCACGCCACGATGACAGAACGGCCCGTCCACCGCAGTTGTCTGCAAGGATGGTAGCTCCCACCACTGCCCGGGCGGCAAGGTGGTGTAGTGAAAGCGTGTGTTGATATCGTGCATCGTGTAGGGGCTGCCAAACACCGGCATGGCGGCCTTGTTCACGTAACAGAACGCACGCAGGTCATCGATGCCGTTGAGGTGGTCGGCATGCTGATGGGTGTACAGCACGGCATCCACGCGGGTCAGCCCCTCGCGCAGTGCCTGGGTGCGCAGATCGGGGCCGGTGTCGATCAGGAAGCTCAGGCCCTGTGTGGTGATCACACTGGATGAGCGGGTGCGCTTGTTGCGCGGATCGGGCGACGTACAGGTCGCGCACTGGCAACCGATGGCAGGTGTGCCGGCACTGGAACCACAACCCAGGATCAGTATCTCGGTGCTCATGCGAGCCGGCCTTCCAGTTTGAACAAGCGCGCAAAGTTGGCCGTGGTGGCCGCGGCGACTTCATCCACGCTGATACCGCGCAAGTCGGCGATATGCTCAGCCACATGGCGCACATAAGCCGGCTGGTTCTGCTTGCCGCGGAATGGCACCGGCGCCAGATACGGCGAATCGGTTTCGATCAGCATGCGTTCCAGCGGGATCGTGCGCGCTACTTCCTTGAGTTCCTCGGCCTTCTTGAAGGTGACGATGCCCGAGAACGAGATATAGAAATTTTGTGTAATCGCCGCATCGGCCACCGCCTGCGATTCGGTAAAGCAATGCATCACGCCGCTGGCCTCGTGGGCGGACTCCTCGGCCATGATGCGCAGCGTGTCGTCCGATGCGCTGCGGGTGTGGATGATCAGCGGCTTGGCGCAGGCACGCGCAGCCCGGATGTGCACGCGGAAGCGTTCACGCTGCCATTCAAGGTCGCCCTGCAGGCGGTAGTAATCGAGCCCCGTCTCGCCGATGGCGATCACCTTGGGATGCCGCGCCAGCTCGATCAGCTGTTCCACCGTGGGTTCGGTTTCATCCTCGTAATCGGGATGCACGCCAACCGAGGCATAGATATGCGGATACCGATCCGCCATCGCCAGCACATTGGGCAAGGCTGGCAGGTTCACCGACACGCACAGCGCATGGCTGACCCGGTTATCGCGCATGGCCGCCATCATGGCATCGGCGTTCTGGGCGAGTTCAGGGAAGTCGATATGGCAGTGGGAATCGATGAACATGGGCTATCCAAATGAAAACGGGCGCTATGCAGCGCCCGTTGATTTTACCGCCCTGCGCCTACTTCGGCACAAAGCTGAGTGTGTGCACCGCCTCTCCCGGCAACAAGTGCTGCGCCTTGCCTTGCACCCATTCGGCATGGCCGGTCAGGAAGTAAGGCGACAGCGGGTGACCACTCTGGCCGCCAGGCATGTTGAACAAACCCTGCTCCTCCCTGCCCGGCGATACCGACAAACGTTGCGACTGACCAAATGCCGGCCCCGCCACGCGCGGCATGTTCTCATCGCCCGGCATCATGTCAGCCGGGGCGGACAGCCAAGGCTTGAGTGCCGGCAGGAAGCGCGTGAACGGATGGGCAATCATGGCCGTGTTGCGCTTGCCCCAGGTGGCTTGGGCCAGTGGCGTGCCATCCTTGGTGACTTCGCGGATCGCGCGGTCTACCGCCGCCAGCTCCACGCTGCGCCAATCCTTGCCTGCCGGCAGCCAGCCAGCCGGGCGCTCATCGAGCAAGCGCGCCACCACGGCCGGCCAGCGCGGGTTGGCGCGGTCGAAGTCCGAGTCCTTGTTGAGCTTGGCCATATCGGCATTTGCCCGGCCGAACAGCTCGGCATACAAGGCATACATCCAGGCGCGGGCCAGGGTGTAGCCCACCGAATCCACGCTCGCGTGGCCCGTCCAGCTCTCTTTGAGCAGACGGCGGAACTCGGCGCGCTGGGGCATCGCTGCCACGGCGCTGTCGGTCAACGCTGCCAGCGCACGGTCGCGCCATAGGCCGATGAACAAAGCGCGGTCATCCAGGCCCACACCGAACACGCCTTGCTCGTCGGTCTTGCCCAGCGCAGTCAGCCCGTCACGAATCTGGCTGGCGCGCGCACCGAGATCGGCACCACCGTCGCCAAGTTTGGCGTAGTCCGCACCGCCAAGCTGACGGCTGTTGGCCGTCCACAGCTGGCCGGCATCCGGGTTGATGACGCGCGGGTAATCGTCGGGCGCACGCAGGCTGGTCCATGCCGCATCGGCACTGGCCGGATACGGGAAGGTCTGTGCGCTCGATGCGGCACGGCCCGGCAGCGGACCGGCAATCGTCCAGCCGATATTGCCCGCGGCATCGCCGGCCACCATGTTCTGCGCCGGTACGCCTGCGCGGTTAGCCACGGCTTGCGCCTCGGCCAGCGTGTTCACCTGCTCCAGATTGCCCAGATTGAAGTTGACCGCACCTTTGTCATGCGCCACCCAGCGCACGGCGTAAGCCTTGTCGCCGACCATGCGTACGGGGCCCAGCGAGGTTTCGATCACCTTGAACGCGACAGCGGGCTTGCCTTTCACTTCGAGCTGTTCGACATGCTCGGTGGCGGTTTCCCAGCTCTCGCCAATCTTGAAGCGCTGCGGATTCTGTGGATCACGGCCGAGTTCGAGCAGATCCAGATAATCGCCGTAGCTATTGGTAAAGCCCCAGGCCACCGCACCATTGCTGCCCACCACCACCAGCGGCGCACCTGGCAGGGTGACGCCCACCACGCGGCGCTTGCCGCCCTTGCTGTCGGGCACATTGAGCACGGCGCGATACCAGATGTGGGGCAGGCGAATTCCCAGATGCATATCGTCGGCCACAATAGCGCCGCCGTGTGCTGTACGGCTGCCGGCAATCGCCCAGTTATTGCTGCCGACCGAACTGCGAAAAGCAATCGAAGCGCGCTTGTCTTCACCGGGCTGGCCAAACCAGTCGGGTGCCTTCTCAGGCAGCGGCGCAAGCACAGGCTCGGCCTTGGCCACATCCATCGGCGCATCGTTGGCCGTCAGCTCAGGCATCAGCACCGCCAGTTGCTCGGGCGTGCTGTGATCGCGCAGCCAGCCACGCGCCAGCTCACGGCTCTCCAGATTGTCCTGCAGATCGAAATACATGGCCCAGACGACCAGCAGCGTGTCGGCCGGTACCCAGGCGCGCGGTTGCTGCTGTAGCAAGCCGTACTCGAACGGGCGGCTGCTGAGCGCGGCCAAGCCATCGTTCACACCCGCAACGTAGCGGTCCAGCATGGCGCGCTGCTCAGGCGTGAGTGCAGCCAGTGCCACTTCGGCGCGCGCACGCATGCGGTGGAAGCGGTTGCCCTCGTCCACCGGCAGCGCGGCCTCACCAATCAGACCAGCCAGCTCGCCCGCGGCCACACGGCGCAGTAGGTCCATCTGGAAAAAGCGATCCTGGGCGTGCACGTAACCGGTGGCGTAAGCCACATCGTTGCGGCTATCGCCGCTAATGGTCGGCACCCCGTGGTCATCACGTGTCACGGTGACTTTGGCCCCCAGGCCATCGACGCTCACGTCGCCATCGAGCCGCGCCAGGCTACCGCGCAAGAACAGCCACACAGCCACGGCCACAAGCACAGTCAAAGCCAGCGCCAGCAAACCCAATCGCACCAGCCAGCGGCTTGTCACGCCCTTAGTCATGGTTCGTTGTCTCCCTTGTTTTTGGATATCACAGGCAAGAAAAAGGCCCGGCAGCGCCGAGCCTTTTTTGCACGCTTGTGCAACATTATCACATAGTGTGGGTTGTGCGACTTGATTGCAGCGCACCACCGAGCAGGCCCTCGATCTTTGCACGCGCCTGCTGGCCCGCCTCGTTCTCCGAGAACTGCACACCCACGCCCTGGGTGCGGTTGCCGTGCGAGCCCGGCGGGGTAATCCACACCACTTTGCCGGATACGGCGATCTTGGCCGGGTCTTCCATCAATTGCAGGAGCATGAAGACTTCGTCGCCAATGCTATAGGGCTTGGCAGTAGGAATGAAAATGCCGCCCCCCTTCACAAAGGGCATGTAGGCAGCAAACAAACCGGCTTTTTCCTTGATGCTCAGCGAGAGTACGCCGCCGGTGCGTGGCGGGACGGCGACTTTGGGCGCTTCGGACATAAAGCTCTCTATCCTTTAATCATCGGCCGAACGGCCTGCTGGTAAGCGTATAGCAATTGCTCGAACACGAGCTTGGCATTGAGCGGGTGGTTGGCCAGTCGCTTCGCCTCGATCACCGTGTCGTGATACCGCATCAGGCGCACCGGGTCGAGCTTGCTGGCCAGTGCATCAAGACGCGTGATCTCGTCAGGATAATAGCGAACGGACTGCGCCAGCCCCAAGCGCGCCAGATCATGAACCCAGCGGCTCAACCAGTCGGCCACCCGGGCGACCTCGGTTTTCTGCTTGTCGAGCCGCTCGGCCAAGGCCAAGGGATCAAGCTGGCGCGGGTCGGCCAACTCGGCCAGAAACGCACGGCGCTGGGCGAGCATGCCGGCGTCGGCACGTTCTATCGCCGCCAGCGGCGCACCGCCGGCCTCGGCCAGATAACTGCCTGCGTCATCCAGGCCCTGCTCCGCTAACCAAGCCAAAGCCGGTTCGCGCTCGGGCAGCGGCAGGGGCAGGCGGCGGCAGCGGCTCAGTATGGTGGGCAACAAGCGTCGCCATTGGTGGCTAACGAGTATGAACACGGCCCCGGCGGGCGGCTCTTCCAAAGTTTTAAGCAGCGCATTGGCGGCAGCGGCATTGAGTGCTTCGGCGGGCTGGATCAGCGTGACGCGGCGTCCAGCACGGTGGGCGCTCAGGTACACAAAGCTATTGAGATCGCGCACCTGATCGATGCTGATCCAGGCAGCGGCCTTTTTCTTGACCTTACCCTCGTCATCTTCTTCTTCGGGCGCGGGGGTCAGTTCGCGGTAATCGGGGTGGTTGCCGGCGAGGAACCAGCGGCAACCGTCGCATACGCCGCAGGGCTTGTTGTCAGCGTGCGATTCGCACAACAGCCACTGCGCCAGATGGCGGGCGAATGCGAGCTTGCCGATGCCGGGTTCGCCAGTCAGCAACAAAGCGTGGGGCAGGCGCGCATGCTGATCGAGCAGCGTTTGCCATACCGTTTCCTGCCACGGGTAGAGCATCAGCCCACACCCCGCTCGGTGAAGATGGCCGCCAGCTCGTGCTGGATAACCTCGATATCGCGGCTGGCATCGACAATGCGGATACGACCCTGCGCCTCGGCGGCGCGGTCGTGGTAAGCGTTGCGCACGCGCTCGAAGAAAGCATCAGCCTCGCGCTCGAAGCGATCAGGGCTGCGTGCATCGGCCAGCCGCGCGCGGCTCACGGCCAGCGGCACATCGAACAGCAGTGTCAGGTCGGGCTCGATCAGCGTCTCGCCGCGCCCCTGTACCCATTGTTCGAGTGAGCGGAATTTGTCCACCGGCAGACCACGACCACCCACCTGATAGGCATAGGTGGCATCGGTGAAGCGGTCGCACACCACCCAGCGGCCAGCGGCCAGCGCGGGTTCGATCACCTGCACCAAGTGTTCGCGGCGTGCGGCAAACATCAGCAGTGCCTCTGTTTCCAGATCCATCGCATCGTGCAGCAGCAACTCGCGCAGCTTTTCGCCCAGCGGCGTGCCGCCGGGTTCGCGGGTGACAAGATGGTCTATGCCCTGCGCCGTGAGATGGCGCGTCAGCCAGTGCAGATGGGTGCTTTTGCCGGCCCCATCGAGTCCTTCCAGACTGATGAAGCGGCCGCGCGGCGTGGATGACATCAGGTCGGGCTCGGCGTACGGGGTAATCGAAGGTGTCGATTGTAAAGGCTGATGGCAGCCACCGGGCAAATTGCCTTGCCGGCCATGGCCTCGCCGCCTAGCCTGATGGCAAATCGAGACAGCCCCACAGGAACACCATGCCTACCAGCCAGCGCACCGTGGCCAAAACCGTCCGCAGCTTTGCCGTCCGGCCTGACCGGATCGATTTGCGCGATTTAGCGTATCAGCCACGCGTCAGCAATCTGCCCGCCAGTTTTCCGGGGCAGGACTTCCTGCAACAGCAGCTACTTGCCTATGGCCAGGCCGGCATGGTGCTCGATCAGGCACAAAGCTCGGCCTGCACCGGCTATGCACTGGCCGCCGTCGTCGCGTTTCAGCGCTGGCGCGCCAGTGGCTACACGACACTGGAGCGCGTGAGCCCGGCCATGCTGTACCAGCTGGCACAGATGTACGACGAATGGGATGGCGAGGATTACGACGGCTCCAGCTGTCGCGGCGCGATGAAGGGCTGGCACAAGCATGGCGTCTGTGCCGAAGCACTGTGGCCGCACGATCCGAAAAAGCGCGCGACGCGGCCCAAGGACGGCTGGGACAGCGATGCCGGCCAGCGCACGCTGGGCGTGTATTACCGTATCAGCAAGGACAATATCACTGACTTGCAGGCAGCCATCGTGGAAGCCGGCGCGATCTATGTTTCCGCCGAGGTTCACGATGGCTGGGAGATCGGTGCAAATACCAAAACGATCGCCCAACTGGGAGAGCTGCCCGAAATCAAGGTCAAAGCCAAATCACTGGGCGGCCATGCGTTTGCCATGGTCGGCTACACGCCACGCGGCTTTGTGGTGCAGAACTCCTGGGGCGAGAGCTGGGGCTGGCGCGGCTTTGCGATCCTGCCGTATGAAGACTGGCTGGCCAATGGCTCGGACGCCTGGGTCGCCGGCTTGGGCGTGCCGCAGTTGGGTACACCAGTGCGCGGCTATATCAGTCTGCCACCAGGCAAAGCCAGCCAGACCAGCTACGCCAGCCACGGCATCAAGCGCGATCCGCTGGCCGAGCGCGGCTTTGCGCAGCTTTACAGTGAGGACGAGGCGATACGCCATAGCCTGCTAGTGGGCAATAACGGCCAGTTGCTGCATAAGTCCATCGATTGTCTCGATGCCGCCGACCAGTTCAGCCGTCAGACCATGGCCGGCCTGACGCAATGGCTGCAAAGCCAACCCAAGGGCCAGCGCCGCGTCGTCATCTACGCGCACGGCGGGCTCAACAATCTGCAGGACGGCCTCAACCGCACGCGTGTGCTGGCGCCCTGGCTGATGGCCAATGGTGTGTATCCACTGTTTGTGAACTGGTCGTCCGGCGCAGGCGAATCGCTGTACGGGCTGATTGAAGATACCGTCAAGCACCGCGAACCGGGTCTCGCCAGCGGCTGGGGCGATACCGCCGCCGACGCTTGGGACTACACACTCGAAGTCGCCCTCCGTTTGCCCGTGGGTGCACTCTGGCGCGAGATGAAGGACAACGCCGCCCGGGCTGCGCAACGTGGTGGCGCAACGTGGCAGCTGGCCAAGGCGATGCTGCCGCTGAAGCAGCAGTTCCCCGATATGGCAGTCCACGCCATCGGTCATTCCGCTGGCGCGATTGTGCTCGGCCACTGGCTCAAGGCGCTGGATACCGCCGCCGTACCGCTCAGCAGCTGCACCCTGCTGGCCCCGGCCTGCACGGTTGCCTTTGCCAACACGCATTACGGCAGCGCCCAGATTGCCCGCGACAAGCTGTTCCTGCATATGCTCAGCGACGCGCGCGAACGCGACGACAGCGTCGGACAGGTATATCGCAAATCCTTGCTGTACCTAGTGAGCCGCGCGCTCGAAAGCCACAAGACGCCGCTGCTTGGCATGGCCGGCAGCCTGGACCCGGCCTCGCTGAACGCGAGCACCAGCTGGATTCCCGCGGCGCACCGCAAAGCTGTCGCCGACTGGCAGGACTACTTCTGGGACAAGGCGGCACCGAGCGGTTTTGCCTACAACGCCCGGGGCTTCAAACCCAACCCGGCCGGGATGAGCCCCAAGGGCAAGGTGGATGACAGGCTCACACTGGTACACGCCGAGCAGATCAGCACCACGCTGCGGGCCGAGGCGCCGCACGCGCCCATCAAGCAGATTGCCAGTGCGCATGGGGCGTTTGATAACGATGTGGATACGCTGAATGCGGTGTTGACTCGGATACTGGGCAGTGCCCCTGCCGTCAGAATCGATCAGGCGGACTACTGATACAGGACGATCAGGCGAGCTGTACGGGGCTGAGCAAAGCATGGCGATTGCGCCACTCTAGCCCCGCCAGAACCGCAACAAAGATCGCCTCACCCAGCAGATGCGCCACCCCCCAAAGCGAAGCCGAACCCGCATACGTGTAGGCCAGCAACAGGCAGATGCAAACCCAGACCAGATTTGCCATCACCAGCATCACAATCAGACCCATGCGACGCCTGAGCAGCGCGGCGAGCGTGAACGAGTAGCAGGCATAGAGCAGATTGGCGCCCGCTATCCCCAACAGCAGATCGCGTGGCAAGGCATACAGCGCGGTTTGTAGCTGGATCAGCAGCAAGCTGGCCGTGCCCGCGACAAAGGCCGCGAGGCAATCGATCCACAACCAGCTGTTTGCCGCGTAGCGCTGCTTTGGCATTTCAAGCCCGCTTAACGCGCACCCAGCTGATACCGCCGCACCGCCTGATTGTGCTCGGTCAGCGAGCCCGAGAAATACGAGCTGCCATCGCCCTTGGCCACAAAGTACAGCGCCTTGCTCTGGGCGGGTTGCGTGGCTGCCAGCAGCGAGGCCATGCCCGGCATCGCGATCGGCGTGGGCGGCAGGCCGCCACGCGTGTAGGTGTTCCAGGGCGTATCGGTTTCCAGATGGACGCGCTTGAGGTTGCCATCAAACGCTTCGCCCAGGCCGTAGATCACCGTGGGGTCGGTTTGCAGGCGCATGCCGATACGCAAACGGTTGTGGAATACCGAGGAAATCATGCCTCTATCCTTGGCCGCACCAGTTTCCTTTTCGATGATGGACGCCAGCGTCAGCGCATCGGCCGGGGTGCGCAGCGGCAGATTGGGCGCACGTGCCGCCCAGGCGGCATCGAGCTGCGTCCGCATGGCCTGATGGGCGCGTTGCAGCACCTGCAGGTCCGAACTCTGCTTGGCAAAGTGATAGGTATCGGGGAAGAACTGGCCCTCGGGGCTATTGGCCTGTATGCCCAGTTGCTGCATCAGCGCGGCATCATCAAGCTGGGCCGAATCGTGGCGCAGATCGGGGTGGCGATTGAGCGCGGCGCGTACCTGCCGCCAGTTCCAGCCTTCCACGATCGTCAGCGTGGCGCTGCTGACATCACCATCCGTGAGCTTGGCCAGCAGCTGCAAGGGGGTAACAGCCTCAGTAATTTCGTAACTGCCCGCCTTGATGCGGCTGGCCGAACCGTTGATGCGCGCCACCTGCACCAGCAGCCAGGGCTGCACCACCAGGCCTTGATCGGCAAGCTGGTTGGCCGCCATGCGCATGGTGGTGCCGCGCTCCAGCGTGAACGCCTGCGGTTTGCCGTTGAACGGCAGGGGGCTGTGCGCGTACTGCCAGACATACGCGGCCAAGGCGATGGCGGCAATCAGGGCCGATACCAGCATAAGGGCAAACAGGCGGCCCAGCGTGGAAGTGCCGCGCTGTGCCGGGCGTGAATTGGAACGTTTACGGGCCATGGTCAGTCAGCCGTTTCGGGTTGGGTACGCGCGCGCATGCGCTGGAAGAAGCGTGTCGCCACCGCGGCTTCACGGGTGCGCAACATATTGGGCAGGGCTTTCCAGACCTGCTTGCCATAGGGCTTATCGATCAACCGCGGGTCGGCAATCATCAGCACGCCCTGGTCGTGCTCGTCGCGGATCAGGCGGCCGGCGCCCTGCTTGAGAGTGATGACCGCTCGCGGTAGCTGGTACTCAAAGAAGGCATTGCGGCCAGCCTGCTTGAGTTTGTCGATGCGTGCGGCAAGCACCGGGTCGTCGGGCGCGGCAAACGGCAGTTTGTCGATCACGACCAGACGCAGCTGATCGCCCTTCACATCGATGCCTTCCCAGAAGGTCTGGCTGGCCACCAGGATGGCATTGGGCTGGCTGCGGAAGCGATCCAGCAGCTCGGTACGGGTGCCCTCGCCTTGCAGCAGCAGCGGGTATTTGAGCCCCATGCCCGGCAGGCGTGCATTGAGCAGATCGTAGGCCTCGCGCATGGCGCGCAAGCTGGTGAACAGCAAGAAGGCGTGGCCTTCGGCATCGCGGATCAGCGGCAGCGCGGCTTCAACCACCGCGGCGGTGTAATCGCGGCTGTTCGGATCGGGCAAGCCTTGCGGCACATAGAGCAGCGCCTGCTGTTTGTAATCGAACGGCGACTCCCAAGCGGCCTGATCGGCTTCCCACAAACCCATCTCATGCGCGTAGTGCTTGAAATCGCCATTCACCGCCAGCGTGGCGCTGGTGAAGATCCAGGCGCGCTCGCTATGCAGCTGGCGCGAGAACAGACGGGCAATATCCAGTGGGGTGATATGCAGCTGGAAGCCGTGGCTGCTGACCTCAAGCCAGTGCACGGATTCCACCGCCACCGGCCGCGCGGGCTTGGCGTCAGCGGTCGGTGCGGCGGCCTCGTCTTCGGCACTTAGCAGGGGCGGCACCTCGGCCACGACCGGGGCGCCGGCATTACGCAGCGGCAAACCGGTTTGCCAGCGGCGCAGTACCGCCAGCTGCTCAATCGCGCGGCGGCGGCAATTTTCCAGCCCTTCGGAGCGCTCGGCCTGATCGGCCAGCAATTCCGCTAAGGCGTTCAGCGATTCGGTCAGATGATCGATTGCATCGAGCACTTCAAGCTTTTCTAGCAACTGGTGTTGCGGCGCACGCCAGCTTTCCATGCCGAAACTCAGGCGCAGATCGCGTACGGCTTTATCGAGTGCCAGTGCGGCGGCAGGCAGGTGGACAAAGTCCTTGGCCGCCGCCAGTGCCTCGGCGCGGCTGTCTCGTGCCAGTTCCAGCAGCGCGCCCGACGCCACCGTTTCACCAAAGAACAGGCTGGCCACTTCGGGCAACTGGTGAGCTTCGTCAAAGATCACCGTATTGCACTTGGGCAGCAGCTCGCCAGCACCCTCGTCCTTGAGCCACACATCGGCAAAGAACAGGTGATGGTTGACCACCACCACATCGGCCTCCAGCGCCTCGCGCCGGGCCTTCATCACAAAGCAGTCCTGATAATGCGCGCAATCCGAACCCAGGCAGTTATCACGCGTGGACACCGCATGGTTCCAAGCCGGCGAGGTCTCGGGCACATTGCTACACGAGGATTTGTCGCCGTTATGACTGGTGGCCGCAAATCGCTGGATGGCATGCAGATGGGCGATGTCTTCCTTGCGCGCAAAACGGCCATCAGCCAGCGCCTGCTCCAGATGGTAGGCGCACACATAGTTGGCGCGGCCTTTGAGCAGGGCAATCGTTACCGGCACCTTGAGCGCCTCACGCACCTTGGGCAGATCGCGATGGAACAGCTGATCCTGCAGGGTTTTGGTACCGGTGGAGATGATGACCTTGCCGCCCGATGTGAGGGCGGGCACCAGATAGGCGTAGGTCTTGCCGGTGCCAGTGCCGGCTTCGGCGATCAGCGGGGTCTTGTCGCGGATGGCCTTGGCCACGGCCTGCGCCATTTCGACCTGCTGGGTGCGCGAGCGGTAACCCGGTATGGCTTGCGCCAAAGGGCCCTGATCGGAAAACAGGTCGTCGAGCGTGGTCACGAGTGGGCGCGGCGCGGTGTAAGAAGTCGCGGCGATTCTAGCACGTTCGTTCTCTGCAGCCGGTTTGCGCGGGCAACAAAAAACGCCGCGCAAGGCGGCGTTTCAGTTAGGTGCGGGGATCAGGCGCGAACGTCGATCACGTTACCCAGATTGGGGGGATTGCTGGCGGGCTGCGGCAAAGCCTGCAACAGCGTTGCGGCATTGCTGGCCTGGATGTCGAGCGCCTTGCGCAGCATCAGCAAAGAGGCTGTCGAGGCCGCTTGTGCCGATGTGGCATTGGATGCCGCATTGGCAATGCTGGTGATATCCATGATGCTCCCTTGCTCTGAACCTCCACGGCCGGAATAGGCTGTGGATCAATCCTTTATCGGCTACTTGCGGCGCTTCTTGAGGGCCTTGGGCGACCTTTTGCCGGTGGCCTTGGCCGACGACTTGCCTTTACGTTTGCCCACTGCTGACTTGCCTTTGCCCTTCTTGCTGGCGCTGGCCTTGGGCGGCTTGCGCACTTTCACGGGCAGTGCCGCATCGGGGGTATCACCGGGCAGCGGGGCGTCTGCTTGCACCGGAGCCGGCACAACCTGCGCAGGCACATTCGGCTCGGCGGCCAGCAAGGGGGCGACCGGATCGGCCGCGTCCAGCGCCAACACCACCGGCAAAGCACTCAATAGCAGGCTCCAGCGGAGAAACCGCGAGCCTTTCCGTACAACATCATTCAGCAACATGGGGATTCCACCAGAGCAAACGCAGGCTGACAAGGGAACGGATTTTACGGTGTAAGGCCCGCTTAGGCGAATGCCGCATCGGCAACTCGCACCCATGCGCTTCCCATCAATAAGCCCGGTACCATTTGATCTAATCGACGCACCGAGGGCTGGCCTATAATCTGCCGCCTTGCCCAAGCCCCCATCGCCAACGTGAATCCCCTGCTAGACCGCCTGCAACCGTATCCGTTCCAGCGCCTCAAAGGTCTCCTTGCCGATGCGCGTCCCGATGCGGCCTTGCGCCACGTCGATCTGTCGATCGGCGAGCCCAAGCACCCTACGCCAGCACTGATCATGGATGCCCTGAGCGCCAACTTCGGCGGTCTGGCCCAGTATCCGGCCACGTTGGGCTCAGCATCCCTGCGCGAAACGATTGCCGACTGGCTGGCGCAGCGTTATTGCATTCCCCGCCCTAATCCCGATACCGAGGTTCTGCCCGTACTCGGCAGCCGCGAAGCCTTGTTCAGCTTTGTCCAGGCAGTAATCGACCCACGCGGCAGCGAAGCCCCGGTCGTCATCTCGCCCAACCCCTTCTATCAGATTTACGAAGGCGCAGCCCTGCTGGCCGGTGCCGAGCCCTACTATCTGAACTGTACCGCCGACAAGCGCTTCCAGCCTGATTGGGCCAGCGTGCCCGAGACCATCTGGCAGCGTACGCAGATCGTGTTTGTCTGCTCGCCGGGCAATCCCACCGGTGCCGTCATGTCGCTCGCTGACTGGCGTGAACTGTTCGCGCTGTCGGACCGCTATGGCTTCGTGATCGCCAGCGACGAGTGCTATTCGGAGATCTGGTTCGATACGCCGCCGCTGGGCGGTTTGCAGGCCGCGCAACAACTGGGCCGCAGCTACGAGCGGCTGGTGGTGTTCTCAAGCCTGTCCAAACGCTCGAACGCACCGGGCCTGCGCTCGGGCTTTGTGGCGGGTGATGCGGCGGTGCTGAAGGGATTCCTGCTGTATCGCACCTATCACGGCTCGGCCATGTCGGCCATGGTGCAGGCAGCCAGCGTCGCCGCCTGGCGTGATGAAGCCCATGTGGCCACCAACCGTGCCGAATACAAAGCCAAGTTCGACGCCGTGATCCCGCTTCTGGCCGGTCCATTGCAGGCCCAATGGCCCGATGCTGCTTTCTATTTGTGGGCCAAGGTGCCCGAACGCTTCGGCAATGACGACGCCGCGTTTGCCCGCGCTGTGTTTGAACACTGCCATGTCACCGTGCTGCCCGGCAGCTATCTGGCCCGCGATGCGCACGGTACCAACCCCGGCGCAGGCCGCATCCGCATTGCGCTGGTTGCGCCGCTGGCCGACTGCATCGAAGGCGCACGCCGCCTCGCCGAATTTGCTGCACAGACCTGAACCCTTGATGCACTTGTTCCGGCAAGTGCCAATCCGCCTTTCAAAAACTGGAAACCCGCCATGAGCCAGCAACTGCAAAGCATCATCGAAACCGCCTTCGAAAACCGTACCGACATCACACCGGCGAGCATCAGCGCCGAAGTCCGCGATGCCGTCGAAGCGGCCATTCTGGGCCTGGATCGCGGCGAGTACCGCGTGGCCGAGAAGAAGGACGGCAAGTGGGTCGTCAATGAATGGCTCAAGAAGGCCGTGCTGCTGAGCTTCCGCGCCAACGACAACCGCGTGATGGCCGGTGGCGAAACCAACTTCTTCGACAAGGTCGACAGCAAGTTCGCCGGCTGGACCGATGCCGATTTTCGCAGCGCGGGGTTTCGCGTCGTCCCGCCCGCCATGGCCCGCCGTGGCAGCTTCATCGCCAAGAATGCCGTGCTGATGCCGTCCTACGTGAACATCGGTGCCTACGTGGATGAAGGCACCATGGTCGACACCTGGGCCACCGTGGGTTCCTGCGCACAGATCGGCAAGAACGTGCACCTGAGCGGCGGCGTCGGCATCGGCGGCGTGCTCGAACCCCTGCAAGCCTCGCCTACCATCATCGAAGACAACTGCTTCATCGGCGCGCGTTCTGAAGTGGTGGAAGGCGTGATCGTGGAAGAAGGCTCGGTCATCTCGATGGGCGTGTACATCGGCCAAAGCACCAAGATTTACGATCGCGAGACCGGCGAAGTCAGCTATGGCCGCATCCCGGCGGGCTCGGTGGTGGTCAGCGGCAACCTGCCGAGCGCGGATGGCAAGTACAGCCTGTATTGCGCCGTGATTGTGAAGAAGGTGGATGCCAAGACCCGCGCCAAGACCAGTATTAACGAGTTGCTGCGCGGAGTTTAAGTTGATAAGGAACTGGTCGCTCCTCCTCATGAATAACCAGTTCCAGCCCCCCCCGCCGGTGCATGCCGCATCAAGCCGTGCATGCGCCGACTCGCTGTAGCCGGAAGCCAACACCCGCAGCACAAAACATACACTTTCATTTTGTGTCAGATCAGACACACGTCTACTATACGCCCGCAGCTTGGGAGCCATCCCCCGCACTCCTGTTGAACAAGTGTGCTCACTAAAAACCAAGTTGGTCACCACACCAACGACCGGCACTGAAGTACGACTGGTACCGAAGTGCGTGTAATCCCAATCCAACTCAGGGAAGAAGCAATTATGAAAATCAAGCAACTGGCCTACGCCATCGGCGTGATCGGTCTTGCATCGACTTCGGTGGCGTTTGCCTCGGAAGCGCCCAAAGCAGAACGCATCCAGATTACGGGTAGTAACATCAAGCGCGTGTCTGCCGAAGGTCCGACGCAAGTCATTACCGTGAATCGCGAGCAGATCGAGCGTAGCGGCGCCACCAGCACCGGCGACCTGCTCCGTCTGCTGCCTGCCATCAGCGCAGATGACAGCTCCAGTTACTCGCTTCGCCCGACCGATGCCGGCTACCAGCCCGCAACCGCTCGCGGTTCGTTCTCCACAACCGACGTACTCGTATTGGTTGATGGTCGCCGCATGCCGGTATACCCGGAACAAGGCCAGGTGGTTGACCTGAACAGCGTTCCGCTGGCTGCCATTGAGCGTATCGAATACCTCAACAGCGGTGCTTCCGCTGTTTACGGCTCCGACGCCGTGATGGGTGTGATCAACATCATTACCCGCCGTCGCGTCGATGGCATTCAGCTCAGCGCCCGCTATGGCGAGAGCAGCCGTGGTGATGGCGAGCGTCAGCGTGCCAGCATCTCGGGCGGTTACGGTGACCTCGCAACTGACGGCTGGAGCCTGATGCTGGCCGGTGAAGTAGAAAAAGTCGGCAACATCATGATGCGCGACCGTGAAAACACGCGCACTGCCGACCTGCGTCGCTTCGGTGGCCCTGATCGTCGTCTGTCGACCTCGCCTGAAGGCAACGTTCAGCGCGCTAACGGCAGTTATCAGCCGCTGGGCGCTTGCCAGAATGGCAACCCTGCCGGTGGTGTGCCGCTGCCTAGCGTGGGTTCCGGTTTGTTCTGCCCGTTTGACCCCAACTCCACTACTCAAGTCCAGCCAGAAGTCGATTCCTACGGCGCCATGGCCAACCTGGAAGTGAAGCTGGGCGAGTCGATGAACCTGCGCAGCAACTTCATCTACCGCAAGAAGGAATCGGGTAACTTCCTGAATCCTAACCCGCTGAACCTCGCCTTCAACGCCCTGACCAACAGCAACCCGTTCAATGAGCGCGTTACCGTCTTCATCCGTCCGCTTGGCCCGCAGCTGATGCGCAACAAGGACATTGAAGTCGATCTGTCCCGTTTCTCGGTGGGTCTGAGCGGTTCGCTGCAGAACATCGAATGGTCGCTGAATGCCGCAACCGGCAAGAGCGGCTACACCGAGTCGGGCTCGGGTTACTACAACGCTGCCAAGCTGAATGCAGCGATTGCCAACGGTTCGCTCAATCCGTTCCTTGGCACGTTCACCGCGGATAACGTGGTACGTCTGGGCCTGCTCGAAGCACCGAAGCGCAGCTCCGAAACCAAGCTGGACAGCTTGGAGTTCCTGGCTAGCGGCGAACTGTTCGACCTGCCGGCCGGTGCTGTCGGCTTTGCTGCCGGTCTGGGTTACTTCGATGAAACCTACACCGATACGCCGGATCCGCTCCAATCCGCTGGTGCGCTGTTCCAGGATCCGCAACTGGCCTTCGTTAACAAGGGTCGCGACAACACCTACTACTTCGGTGAAGTCAATGTTCCGGTGGTCCAGGGTCTCGACTTCGGCGTTGCTGTCCGTCAAGACAAGTACACCGAGTTCAAGTCGCCTGTCACCAGCACGGTATCGCTGCGTTACCAGCCGATGACCCAGCTGCTGCTGCGCGCATCGTATGGCGAAGGCTTCAAGGCCCCGACGCTGCGTCAGCTCTACGCCACACCGACTTCGGGCTTCCCCGCAGCGCGTGACTTCCAGGGTTGTGCCCTGCGTGGCATCCCGGCAGCTCAGTGTACGACGCGTCAATACCAGGCACGTTCGACCTCGAACTCGGCGCTGAATCCGGAGCAATCCGAAACCAAGACCTTTGGTTTCGTGTTTGCACCGACCAATAACGTGAACTTCAGCGTTGACTTCAGCCAGATCGACAAGAAGGATCAGATCGAGACGCTGGTACTGCAAGATGTACTGAGCAACCCGACGATCCCGGTTGCCGGCTTCGGCACTGCAGCCGACCTGGTGGTTCGTCAGCCGAACGGCCAGATCGACGAAACCGCGTTCATCACGCTGCCGCGTGCCAACGTTGCGAAGACTTCCACCAAGATGATCGACTTCGCCATGATTGGTCGCACCAAGATTGGTTCGACGCGTATCACCTTCGAGAACGCACTGAACTATCTGATCAGCGCCAAGAAGTCGCCGCTGCCTGGTGTTGCACTGGCTGAGTACGTTGGCCTGTCCGGCTTCCAGCGCTGGCGTAATGTGTCTTCCGTGAAGGTTGAGCAGGGTGCATGGACGGGCTCCACTACCGTCCGTACCCTCTCGGGCTTCGTGGATGCCATTACACCGAGCGGTCGTGCGGGTGCCAAGTCCAAGCCTTCGCTGACCACGGTCGACCTGTTGGGCGGTTACAGCGGTCTGCTGATGAAGAACAGCAAGATCGAACTGGGCGTGAAGAACGTGTTTGATCGCATGCCGATCTACGCGACTGCGTCCAACTCGTCCTCCAACGTTGACTTGGCTCACGATGTCACCGGCCGCTTCTACTACATGAATCTCGGCCTCAGCTTCTAAGCCGCGAACAATCGCTGCAAAGTGATTGTGAAATCTGACCCCGCCTCATCGAGGCGGGGTTTTTCACATCTGGCGTGGATTAGTTTCTCTTGGCGAGGCCAATCGTGGGAAACTTCATCCGCCCTTAGAGACTGCAAGCAACCTCGTTCATGACCAGCAATGACCTAGATCGCAAATGTGCGGCGCTCGCTGCAACCTGGCATAGCTATCAGGTTCAGCCGCAATTCGAGCAGTTTGTGGAATTTGCCGTAACGCTTTCAAGCTTTGCGGAATTTCTCAACGGCAGAGGCATCTCCGGCTTGCATCAAAGGGCACACGAGCTGGAACAGCAGGCCCTTGCTGCCTTTGGCGATCAGGATACGCACCCTGTTCCGCCTCAGCTGATGCAGGAGCTAGGAGACCGCCTGGGGCATCTGGTCGCACGTGTGGGTGCCTATGTGGAGAGCGAGCCAGAACCCCTTGAGGATCGCCGCATGGGCACGGATGTCGCCCAAGCCATCAGCTTGCTACAGAGCCGCCGCGTCTGGTTTGTGGGCGGCGCCACACAGGGCTGGCAGGCGCTGATCGGCCAGCTTGGCTACTTTGGCATTGCGGCTGAAACCTACAACTGGCATGAGCTGCCTCCCCCGCCAGCCGAGCCCGGCGTGCTGCTGCTGGATACGCGCCAGCAGCCTGCCGAACAACTGACCAGTTCGATTGCGGTGCTGCGTGCGCGCTTTGAGGCTGCCACCCTGATCGCGGTGGATGTGGCCCCGGCCTTCCGCAATCTGCAACAATTGCTCGCAGCCGGCTGTGACCAGTGTCTGGTGGCGGGTACGCCAGCAGCCAACCTGCTGGGCCGTATCATTGAGCTATCGGGCAGCGAGGACGAGGACACCTATCGTGTACTGGTGGTCGAAGATTCCATTACCGCCAGCAAATTGATCCAGCGCACGCTGCGCGAAAACGGTATCGACAGTGAGGCCATCATCAACCCGGCCGAAGTGCTCGGGGCGTTGCAGCGTTACCAGCCCGATCTGATTCTCATGGATATGTACATGCCCGACTGCACGGGTGTGGAAGCGGCACGCGTGGTGCGCCAGCACCCAGAATTCCTGTCGATCCCGATCATTTATCTATCTGGCGAGACGGACGTTGCCTTGCAGATTGATGCACTGCGTCTCGGCGGCGACCAGTTCCTGACCAAACCGTTCAACCCGGTCATCCTGAATGCCGTTGTCAAGAGCAAGATCGAGCGTTACCGGCTCCTGCGCAGATCGATGTTCCACGACAGCCTGACCGGCCTGCTCAATCACACCAGTTCCAAGCAGCGCCTGGATGCGGCAGTGGCCATGGCGAGCGCGGCGGAAACCCCGCTGGCCGTGGCCATGATCGATATCGATCACTTCAAGCAGGTCAATGATCGCTATGGCCACCCTATCGGCGACCAGATCATCCGCAGCCTGGCGTGGCTGCTCAAGCAACGCTTGCGTAACAGCGATGTGATCGGCCGTTACGGTGGTGAGGAGTTTCTGGTGGGCTTGCCCGGTGCCACCACCGAGCAGGCGTTTGATGTGCTTGATCGTATCCGCCGCGACTTTGCGCAGATCCGCCATGCTTTTGGCGACAGCACGTTTACCTCCAGCTTTTCTGCCGGGGTTGCCGGATTCCCCAACCTGAACACAGGAGAAGCCTTGGTCAAAGACGCGGATGTGGCGCTTTACGAGGCCAAGCGTGGCGGTCGCAATCGCGTGGTTGCACATGGCTGAATGCGGGTAACCCTCGCCGACCCATTTCACCCGCGCAGTCAGGCAGGCCACGCCACAGTCATCGAGATGGATGGCTTGATCAGTCGAGCACCACCACTTCATCCCCCACACACACTTCGCCCAGCACACGGGGCACCAGATTGATGCCGAACATCGTGCCGTCCGCCGTGCGGCGGTAGTGGTTCAGCGTTGCCAGCGGCTGTCGGGCGGGGTGCAATTCGCCACTATCGGGGTTCACCGTCGTGAAGATGCACCGGGTGCAGGGCTTGAGATTCTCGAACTCGGCAGAGCCGATGCGAATACGCCTGAAACCATCTTCCATGAAAGCGGTGTGTGTCTCGATGACCAGATTGGGACGGAACTGGCGCATCTGCGCCGGCTCAGCAAGGCGCGCATTCAGATCCGCCAATGAGGCCGTGCCGATGAGCAACAGCGGATAACCATCGGCAAACGCAACAGGCACATTGGCATCGCGCCCTGTGCGTCGCGTACTTTCCGGACCCACGTAAACGAGCCGGCAGCTCATGCCCAGATAATCGGAGAACCAGAAGTCCGCTTCCATGGCGCCGGTGCGCGCACCCAGTCGGCTGCGCCAGATGCCGACCTCGATCACCTCTGTCAGCTCGGCAATCTCTACGCGTACTTCACCTGCGCCGGCAGCACGGAAAATTGCCCCCGTGTCGTCGGGCTGCACCGCAACCTGAACCAAGCGGGGCACCTGCCGACCGGTAATGAATGCACCCTGCTCGTCTACCAGCATCCAGCGGCGATCATGCTGCAGACCCATCAACTCGACCGTGGCCTGCGCCAGGCGGTTTCCCCGGCAGGATTTGAGCGGGTGCACATAGATATCGGTCAGTTGCATGGTGCGACTCCAGAGGCGGGACCATAGTCTGCTCCGCAGCCCCTGTCAGAGCAAGCCAGCGGTTCCCCGAAACCCTTATCCCCGTTAGACTTGGTGGCTAATTCGATTCAGCTGAAAGCAAGATCATGACGCAAGCCACGCAGCGCGTGCTGACCGGCATCACCACCACCGGCACGCCGCATCTGGGCAACTATGTGGGCGCCATCCGCCCGGCCATTGCCGCCAGCCGCGCGCCCAACACCGAGAGTTTTTTCTTTCTGGCCGATTACCACGCGCTGATCAAATGCGACGACCCGGCCCGCGTCGAGCGCTCGCGCATGGAAATCGCCGCGATCTGGCTGGCTGCAGGTCTCGATCCGGCCAAGGTCACCATCTACCGCCAGAGCGATGTACCTGAAGTCACGGAACTCAACTGGCTCATCACCTGTGTGACCGCCAAGGGCCTGATGAACCGCGCCCATGCCTACAAAGCAGCAACCGATATCAACGAGGCCGCAGGGGTAGATATTGATCACGGCATCACCATGGGCCTGTTCTGCTACCCGGTGCTAATGGCCGCCGACATCCTCATGTTCAACGCGCACAAGGTGCCCGTAGGCAAGGATCAGGTCCAGCACATCGAAATGGCACGC
Organism: Chitinimonas sp. BJYL2; assembly: GCF_027257935.1. Classification (NCBI taxonomy): domain Bacteria; kingdom Pseudomonadati; phylum Pseudomonadota; class Betaproteobacteria; order Neisseriales; family Chitinibacteraceae; genus Chitinimonas; species Chitinimonas sp. BJYL2. The sequence continues at coordinate 60,999 of NZ_JANZKW010000006.1, forward strand.
GACATCGCCCAGCGCTTCAACCACCTTTACGGCGCCGGCAAGGAACTGTTCGTGCTGCCCGAGGCGATTGTGGACGAGGATGTGCCGCTGCTGCCGGGACTCGATGGCCGCAAGATGAGCAAGAGCTACGACAATGTGATCCCGCTGTTCAACGGCGGCGCCAAGGGCCTCAAGGAAGCCGTGGCCCGCATCGTTACCGACTCGCGCCTGCCCGGCGAGCCCAAAGACCCGGACAGCAACTCGCTGATCGCCATCTTCAACGCCTTTGCCACACCAGAACAAACCGCCGCCTTCCGCGCCGAGCTGGTGGGTGGCTTGGGTTGGGGTGAGGCCAAGCAAAAGCTGCTGGCCGCCATCGAAGCCGAAATCGGCCCGATGCGTGCTGAGTACGACGCCCTGATGGCCGACCCGGCCCGTATCGAAGCCGCCATGCAAGTCGGCGCAGCGCGCGCACGGGCAATTGCCCAGCCGTTGCTGCAAGAATTGCGTGCAGCGGTGGGCCTGCGCTCGTTCCGCGCCCCGGTCGCCGCCAAGACGGTTGAATCAGCCAAGGCCGCGCTACCGGTCTTCAAGCAATACCGCGAAGCCGATGGCCGCTTCTACTTCAAGCTGACCGCCGCCGACGGCCGCGTGCTGCTGCAAAGCGAAGGCTTCGAGCAGGGCAAGGACGCGGGGCAATGGGTGGGCAAGCTCAAGCGCGAAGGGGCCGCGGCCTTGGCTGGCGCGCCGGTAACGCTGACTGACAGTGCCACACAGGATGAAGTCGCTACCGCGCTTGCTGCATTCGCGGAAGCGTGAGCCCTGTGGCCCGTTTGCTCTTGTGCCTGCTTGTCGCAGTATTTGCGACAGTCGGGTATGCGGGAGAGGTCAGTTGCGATGCCAATGCGCTGCGCTCGGATCTTGAGGCGGCATTCAAGCGCGATCAGCATGATCGCCTGTTAAGCCGGGAGTTGGCTGCCGCAGCCCGCAACAAGGAAACCGCCGTCAACGAATCCGAGCGACGCGCCCTATGGGACAAGATCAACCAGCTCGATCTTGCCAATCAGCAATTCCTAGATGAAGTCGTTGTTCGCTGTGGCTGGCCCAAATCCAGCCAAGTAGGGGCAAGGGCAGCTAGTGCTGCATTCCTGATTGTTCAGCACGCATCGCTTGGTTTCAAACTGAAGTATCTGCCGATCATGCGGGAGCTTGCGAAGGAGGGCGAGCTTCCCATGCATCAGCTTGCACTGCTGGAGGACCGGGTACGTACATCGCAGAAGCTTCCCCAGCTTTACGGATCGCAAGTCGACACCAAAGATGGAGTCACGCTACTACCTGTCGAGGACGAAGCCGGGCTCGACAAGCGTCGCGCTCAGGTTGGGTTACCGCCGATCTGCAAGTACCTTGAAGGCTTCGTCAAGTTCTACGGCTCGATACGCTACTCAAAATGCTTGGCAACGGAAAGCCGCTAGGTCGCCAACCCAGGCATCTGACAAGGACTTGGGTTCCATAATCGCTACAGAATCAGCCCCAGCAAGCCATAAGTCAGCGCAATGAACGGCAACATGATCTTGGTCAGCACACCTGTAAAGATCAGCGCGATCAGGATGAACATGCCATATGGCTCGATCCGCGAAACCGTATACGCCGCACGATTCGGCAACAGCGAGACCAGAATCCGCCCGCCATCCAGCGGCGGCAGCGGCAACAGGTTCAGCACCATCAGCACCACGTTGATCTGGATACCTGCCTGTGCCATGTAGGCCATCGGCATCTGGAAGCTGTTGCCGTCCAGACCGTGCGCCAGGTTCAGCATCAGTCCCCAAAAGAAGGCCATCGCCAGATTGGAAGCCGGGCCGGCAGCCGCCACCCACATCATGTCGCGCTTGGGTGAGCGGAGGTTGCGGAAGTCCACCGGCACGGGCTTGGCCCAGCCGAACAGGAAACCACCCAGCAGCAAAGCCAAGGCCGGCACAATGATGGTGCCGAACAGATCGATATGCCGCAGCGGATTCAGCGACAGGCGCCCTTCCATCTCGGCTGTGCGGTCACCGAAGTGCTTGGCCGCATAGCCGTGCGATGCTTCGTGCACCGTAATCGCAAACAGAACCGGGATCGCGTAGATCGCGATCTTCTGGATAATGTTCCAGTCTTCCAAAGCAACTCCTTGAACAAATCTAGGTAGGCACCAGTCCGCTGCGCTGCGCCCATTCTGTGCCCCAAGCCAGCAGATTGTGCAGCATATGCACCAGCACCACCGCTAGATAAGGCTGACCGTCCGGTTGCTCGGCGCGATACCAGTAAGCCGCGCAGAACATCAGTCCAACCACGAATGCATGCAGCATGCCCGATGCAGCCTGCTGATAGTGCAGACTGGCAAACACGCCGGCACAGATCGCAATCGGCCAGAACGGTTTGGCCGTGAGCCGGCGACCCAGCCATAGCGGAATGGCTTGATAGACCGCTGTTTCGAGGACCGGCGCCACGAGAACCGATGAAATGAAGATGGCCGTCAGGCCCACGGGGGCCAGTACATCGACATCGGGCAACGGTGCGCCGACGGCGCGGGCCGATTCGCTGATCAGCAGCATGACCACAATCTTGATGAGCAGCGAGCCGCCATAGACCGTCACCACAAAGTACCAGAACGGCAGCGCGGCCCAGCGCCGGCACAATGTGTCGATGCGCGCTGGCATATCACACCAGACCGGCGCGTGGCTCACAAGCCGAATACCGTGGCCTTGCCGGCGCCCTGGCGTAGCAGTACCGGCTCCTCGGTCAGGTCGATCACCGTGGTTGGCTCCGCACCGCAATGACCGCCATCAATGACCAGCTCGACTTCATGTTCAAGCCGGTCACGGATTTCCCAGGCTTCAGTGGGTGGCCACTCGTCACCGGGCAGCAGCAAGGTGGACGACAGCATGGGCTCGCCCAGCTCCTCCAGCAACGCCAGGGTGACCGGATGATCGGGCACGCGCAGACCGATGGTCGAACGCTTGGCCTGCATCACCCGCTTGGGTACCTCGCGCGTGGCTTGCAGGATCACCGTGTACGGGCCGGGCAACGCACTCTTGAGATAGCGGAACTGGCGGTTATCGACACGGGCATAGGTGCCCAGCTCGGAGAGATCACGGCACACCAGGGTGAAGTGATGCTTGTCATCAACCTGGCGGATGCGGCGGATGCGGTCCACCGCGTCCTTGTCGCCCAGGTGGCAACCGAGCGCATAGCAGGAGTCCGTGGGATACACGACCAGACCGCCATCGCGAATGATGGCAACGGCCTGCTTGATCAGGCGCGGCTGGGGATTATCGGGGTGGATGGCGAAAAATTGGGACATGCCGCGATTGTGCCAGCCCCCACGATGAAGGTGAACCGGCGCTTGCGCCGGACCCGTCTGCGACCAGTCCACAAACCCGGGGACTGGTCAGGCAACCTCCGCAAGCAGGTCAGCATCGGCATACCAGCGTCGCCACACCGGCACGGGTCCGGGCGGCAAATCAGGCAGGATACCCGGTTCACGGGCACCTTCACCGGTGGCGTGATAATCGCTGCCCAGCGAGGCATACAGGCCTTCGTCTTCAGCCAGCCGCGCAAAGCGGGAAACATCGATGGCTTGGTGGCTGCCGGAGACGACTTCAATCGCCTCGCCGCCCGCAGCCTTGAATTCGGCAATCAGCTCGCCCATCAGCATGCGCCCGAATTCATAGCGGCCCGGATGGGCGATGACCGCCAAACCGCCCGCCGCGCGTATCCAGCTCACCGCATCGGCGAGTGCAGCCCACTGGTGAGAGACATAACCGGGTTTGCCCTTGGCGAGGTACTTCTTGAACACGCCCTTCATGTCCTTGGCCAGACCGCGTTCGATCAGGTGGCGGGCGAAGTGGGCGCGGCCGATCATCTCGGGGTTGTCGGCAAACTTGCGCGCGCCAGCCAGCATATCGGGGATACCCAGTGCCGCCAGCGCGTCGCTCATGCGCACCGCCCGCTCGTCACGGCCCTGGCGCACGCTGGCCAAGCCTTGCTGCAGGGTCTCGTTGGCGGTGTCCACACCGAGTCCCACCACGTGGATCGTGTGCTTGCGCCAGGTGACCGATACCTCAACACCGGGCAGGAACTGCATGCCCAGCGTACGCGCCGTGTCGGCCGCGACGGCGAGGCCACGCAGATCATCATGGTCGGTCAGTGCGAACAGCTTGCAGCCGCGCTCGAAGGCGCGCGTCACCACCTCGGCGGGGGGGAGCATGCCGTCGGAGACATTGGAGTGGGCGTGGAGATCAATCGGTAACATGAACGAATAGTAGTCCCAAACGACGGGGGTTTCGACTGACTTCGCTGCGGCGCAGCAAGTGTGCTGGTCTGTCCACCTGCCCAGTTCATCGCGCCACGTCGCCTACTGTGCTTGGTGAGCCCGTCAACACTGGCTAAGCTGGCCGCTCATTCATCGTCACGACCACCGCCATGCCCGCTTTCCATCCCGATGCCGCCCTGCAAGGCTTCTTCCTCGGTGCCAGTCTGATCATGGCCATCGGCGCGCAAAATGCGTTCGTGCTGCGGCAAGGCCTACAAGGCGCGGCCCCCTTCCTCACCGCGCTGACCTGCGCCATCTGCGATGCCGTACTCATCGTTGCCGGCTTGTTGGGCTTGGGTAGCCTCATCAACGCGCACCCGGAAATCGCACGCTGGTTTGCCGTGTTCGGTGCCGTATTTCTGGCTTGGTATGGTCTGCGCGCGCTCAAAGCCGCGCTCAAGCCCGGTGCACTCAATGCCGAAGCCGGTAGCGGCGTGCGCGAATGGCGCAAGGTGGTGCTCACCACGCTGAGTTTCAGCCTGCTGAATCCGCATGTGTATCTCGATACGGTGGTACTGCTAGGCAGCGTGGGAGCCCAGTGGCCGGGACCGGCGCGGCTGTCGTTCGGCGTCGGTGCGGTCTCTGCTTCGTTTGCGTGGTTTTTTGGTCTGGCTTATGGCGCGGGCAAGCTGGCGCCGCTATTCGCCAAGCCGATTGCCTGGCGGGTGCTCGATTTCATCATCGCCGCGATCATGTTCTGGCTGGCCGTCATGCTAGCGCGGATGGCGCTCGGCGCCTGAGGCGAACAGCGCACTGTCCGGCTGCGGGGCAGCTCGCTTATCATGCGGTCCGCCGCCGATCCGGCGCCGCAAATCTCCCGGAGCACACCATGCCCCTGCGTCTTACCGCCCTGTTCGCCAGCCTGATGCTGTTTGTCGGCCATGGTGTCCATGCCCAGCCAGCCAACCAGGTCGGCACCACCACGGCGGGCAACCCGCTGCTGGACCCGAGCCCCCTGCCCTACCAGCTTCCCCCGTTCGACCAGATCCGCGATGAGCATTACGGCCCAGCCTTCGCCGCCGCCATGCGCGCCCAGCGCGACGCCGTGACACGCATCAAGGCGAATCCGGCGCGGCCCGATTTCGACAACACCATCGTGGCGCTGGAACATGCCGGCCGCCAGCTGGGCGATGTCTCGAATGTGTTCTTCAACCTGAGCGCCACCTATGGCAATCCACGCATGGATGCGCTGCGCGGCGAGCTGGCACCCAAGCTGGCCGCCCACCGCGATGCGATCATGCTCGATACGCGCCTGTACCTGCGTGTGGCCAGCGTTTACCGGCAACGCCACAAACTGAATCTGGATGCCGAATCGCTGCGGCTGGTCGAGCGCTACCATGCTGACTTCTTGCGAGCCGGTGCGCGCCTGCCTGCAGCCAGCAAGCAGCGCCTCAAGCAACTCAATGCCGAACTGGCGCGGCTGGAAAATGATTTCGGCCACAATGTGCAAAAAGACGGCGTGGCCCGAGCCCTGATCGTGGACGACAAGGCACGGCTGGCCGGTCTGAGCGAGGCCGAAGTCGCCACGGCCGCCGAGGCCGCCAAGGCCCGCGGCCTGCCGGGCAAGTACCTGCTGGCCCTGACCAACACCACTACCCAGCCCCTGGCCGAACAGCTGCAGGATCGCTCGCTGCGCGAGTCGCTGTACAAGGCCTCGATGGAGCGCGCCAGTGATGGGCTGCACGACAACCAGCCACTGATCCTCACCCTGGTCAAACTGCGTGCCGAGAAAGCTAAGCTGCTCGGCTTTGCCAACTATGCCGCCTACGCACTCAACGAGCAGATGGCCCAAACACCCGGTGCAGCCGAGGAGTTGCTGGTGGGCGTAGCCAAGGCTGCCGTGCAACGGGCCAGCGACGAGGCATCGGATCTGCAAGCCGAGATCCGCCGCGATGGTGGCAGCTTCAAACTGGCACCCTGGGACTGGGGCTACTACAGCGAAAAACTGCGCCGCCATCGTTACGACCTGGGCGAGAGCGATCTGAAGCCTTATTTCGAGCTGGATCGTGTACTCAAGGACGGTGTGTTCTACGCCGCCGAACGCCTGTTCGGCCTGCAGTTCAAGGCCCGGCCCGATCTGCCGGTCTATCAGCCCGATGTGCGCATCTATGAAGTAAGCGAGGCCGACGGCAGCCCGCTGGCCCTGGTCGTGTTCGATTTCTATGCCAGTGACAACAAGCGTGGCGGTGCATGGATGAACAGCTATGTCGAGCAGTCGACGCTGTTCGGTACCAAGCCGGTGGCCGGCTTCCACCTCAACATCCCCAAACCGCCCGCGGGTCAGCCTACGCTGCTGACGAGCGACGAGCTCGTGACCCTGTTCCACGAGTTCGGCCATGTGCTGCACGGCATCTTCTCCAACGTACGCTATCCGTACTTCTCGGGCACCAATGTGGCGCTGGACTTCGTTGAATACCCTTCGCAGCAGTTCGAGCTGTGGGCATTCTGGCCCGAGGTGCTGGATCGCTACGGTCGCCACTATCAGACCGGCGCAGCCATGCCGACCGAGCTGCGTAGCAAGCTGGTGGCCGTACGCAACTTCAACCAGGGTTTTGCCACGGCCGAATATGCCGCCGCAGCGCTGCTGGATCAGCGCTGGCATCGCCTGCCGGCCGGCTCGGCACCGGGCGATGTGCAGCGCTTCGAATCACAGGCACTGGCCTCGGCCGGATTCGCCGATAGCGCCATTCCGCCGCGTTACCGCAGCACCTACTTCCTGCATACCTTCGCCGGCGGGTACTCGGCTGGCTACTACGCCTATTTGTGGGCCGACGTGCTGGCGGCCGACACCAGCGCTTGGTTCGAATCCAGCGGAGGTCTTACCCGCGCCAATGGCGAGCGCTTCCGCAAGCACATCCTGTCTCGCGGTGGCAGCCAGGAACCTATGGCCCTGTATCGTGCCTTCCGTGGCGAGGCACCCAAGCTCGGCCATCTGCTGGAAAAACGCGGCCTGACGACCACAAGCGGCGCCTCACGGCGCCGCTTTTTTTGTCCTCCTGCATGCCGTCATGCGCGATTGCGCAGGACGCACTCGGGACTACACTCTGCCGCTACAGCCGCCGGCACAGGCGGAATAAACCACCGGCTTGACTACACTTCCAGCTGTGCTGCCCAACGCGACAGCTGTCCGATTGTTACTCAAGCCGGGGCTCGACTTGGTTCAACGCCTGCCTGACATTGCTCGCTGGTCCATCGCACTGCTGCTGATCGCGCTGCTTGCTGCCGCAATCTGGCATACGCAGCGCCAGCACCAGCGCAACCCCATCCGCATCGGCGTGCTTCACTCACTGACTGGCACCATGGTGATCAGCGAGCGGCCGCTGGTGGACGCAGTACGCATGGCGGTAGAAGAACTCAACGCAAGTGGCGGGGTGCTGGGGCGTCCGGTTGAAATGGTGGTGGTCGACGGCCGGTCCGACCCCGCCAGCTTTGCCCGTGGCGCAGAACAACTGCTCGCCCGGGAGGGGGTCAAGGCACTGTTCGGTTGCTGGACATCCGCGTCCCGCAAGGCCGTAATCCCGGTAGTGGAAAAACATGCGGGGCTGATGTTCTATCCGGTGCAATACGAAGGCATGGAACAGTCGCCTAACCTGATCTACCTCGGCTCGGCCCCTAACCAGCAGATCGTCCCTGGTGCGCGCTGGGCCATGCAACAGTTCGGCAAACGTGTTTACCTGCTGGGCTCCGACTATGTTTTCCCGCGCACGGCCAATTTGCTGATTCACGATCTGGTCCGGGCCAGTGGCGGCACGGTGGTGGGCGAGCAGTATCTGCCCCTGGGTAGCACGGATGTCGACGCTGTGCTGGCGGATATCGCTCGTCAGCAACCCGATGTGTTGCTCAACACCGTGAATGGCGACAGCAATGCCGCCGTTTTTGCCGGGCTGTTACGGCATGGGCTGGGTGCGATCCCGGTGCTGTCCTACAGCGTCACCGAGAACGAAATGCGCGCATTGGGTGGCGAAAAGCTGGGACGCCATTACGGGGTCTGGAGCTACTTTTCTTCCACGCCGGATGCGCGCAATCGCGCCTTCGTGAGCCGCTTCAAGGCACGCTTCGGCCCCGATCACAGCACCAGCGATCCCGTGGAGGCGGCCTATGTGGGCGTGCACCTCTGGGCGCAGGCCGTTGCCATGGTTGGATCGGCCGAGCCGGCGCGGGTCAATGGCCCGACCCTGCTGCGACAGAGCCTTAACGGCCCCTCATCCATCGTTTCCATCGAACCGGCCAACCGCCATGCCTGGAAAATGGTGCGTATCGGCAGGGTGACGCCCGATGGCGAGTTCGAGCAGGTCTTCTCATCAATCAGCCCGCTGCGGCCCTCGCCCTGGCCCCGGCATCGCAGCCGGGCCGAGTGGCAAGACCGGCTGGCGATGCAGCAACTGGACCCCACGCCATGATGTCACGCGGGATCTTGCCCCGGCTGCTCGCCGCATTTCTGCTGCTCTCGCCCATCCCGCTTACCGGACTGGCATGGCTGTTCCTGCAGGCCTACGAGCGCAGCCTGCAGGACACGGTGCTCGACCACCTCTCCTCGGTTGCCGACAAGAAGTCAGACCAGATCAACACCTACCTCAACGAGCGGATTGCCGATGTGCAATTGCTGGCCAATGCCCGCGAGACACACCAGGCCATGCAGCGCATGCGCGAACTGCAGCCACTGGGACTGCCTCATCCCAGCTACCTGGCCGAGGCGGCGAGATTCCGCAGCGATATGCGCAAACTGCTCGATGCCGTCAGCTACTACGATCTGCTACTGACCGATAGTGATGGCAATGTGGTGTTCTCGATCGCCGCCGAGGCCGATCTGGGCAGTAACCTCAATAGTGGCCCGTTCCATAACAGCGGACTTGCGCAGGCACACAGGGAGGCCCTGGCGGTGCTGGATGCTCAGGTCAAACTGGTGCAGACCTATACACCCTCCGCCGATCGCCCGGCCATTTTCATCGTCGCACCCGTGTTCGCCGCCGATGAGGTGATCGGCACCGTAGCACTCCAGCTCGATCTGGAAAACTTTACCCAAGTCACCAACGACAGCACCGGCCTGGGCAACACAGGCGAAACCACGCTGGCATTCCGTGATAACCAGACAGTCCTGTTCGCCAGCCCCTTGCAACGGATTCCCGACGCCGCCTTCAAGCATCGTGTCAGCCTGCGCGATGTGCCGGGCCCCATGGCCAAGGCGCTCAGTGGTGCCTACGGCGGCGGGGTGGTCAGGGATTACAGCGGCACCGAGGTCGTGGCCGCGTGGCGCTATCTGCCGGCGCTGCACTGGGGCATGGTGACCAAGATCGATGCCGCCGAAGCATTTGCGCCTGCACGCACCGTGTCACGCTATCTGCTGGCGGTGCTGGGGATCATGCTCTTGCTGGCAACCCTGGCAGCCTGGCGAATCGCCGTGGCCCTGGTCACCCCGATCCACCAGCTCACCGCCACCACCCGCCGCATCGCCGAGGGCGACCTGCATGATCGCGCGCCGCTGACCGGCTGGGCCGAACTACGCGATCTGGCACGCAGCTTCAACGAGATGCTGGAGCGTCTGGATCAGCAGCAACAGGCTCTGGATGAAACCCGACAGCAAGCCGAAGCAGCCAGTCAGGCGAAAAGCCGCTTTCTCGCCACCATGAGCCACGAACTGCGTACGCCACTCAACGCAATTCTGGGTTTTTCCAGCCTGCTGCAACGCGAGACGGGGCTCACTCCGCACCAGCAGGAACAGCTGCAGGTCATCAACCGCAGCGGGGAGCATTTGCTGGCCTTGATCAACGATGTACTCGACATGGCCAAGATCGAATCCGGTCGTCAGCAACTTCATCTGGCCGCTTTTGATTTGCCGGACCTGGTCGCCGACATCGTGGCCATGATGCAGGTCCGGGCGAACGAGCGGCAGCTGGGCTTGCTGGCCGAGCAGGAGGGACAGGTTCCCCGTTATGTGGTGGGTGATGCGGCCAAGCTGCGCCAGATCCTCATCAACCTGCTCGGCAACGCCATCAAACATACGCATGAGGGTGGCGTTGCCTTGCGGCTCGGCCTGGCCGGCGGGAACGATGACGGCAAAGTCCGGCTGCGGTTTGATATCGAAGACAGCGGTATCGGCATTCCTGAGCAGGAGCGCGAGCGGATATTCGATGCGTTCATCCAGACCGACGCAGGCGCGCAGCAAGGCGGAACCGGGCTGGGGCTCGCCATCAGCCGGGAGTTTGCCCGCATGATGGCGGGCGACATTACGGTGACCAGCACCCCGGGCCATGGCTCGACATTTCGCGTCGACATCATGGTCGGGCTGGCACAGCAGGCCGACCTGCCCATGCCCATCGGTGCACAGGCCAATCAGCCCCTGCTGGCCGCCGATGAGCCGCCGTGGCGCGTGCTGATCGTGGAAGACCAGTATGCGAATCAGGCACTGCTGGCCACGCTGTTGCGCCGCGCCGGCTTCGAGGTACGTATTGCCGCGGACGGCGAGGCGGGCGTCGCAATGTTCAGCGAATGGCAGCCCCAGTTCATCTGGATGGACCGACGCATGCCCCGACTGGATGGTCTTGCAGCCACCCGCCGCATCCGAGCCTTGCCCGGTGGCGACCAGGTCCGCATCGTCATGGTGTCTGCATCGGTATTTGGCGAGGATCGTGATGAGGTGATGACCGCAGGGCTGGATGACTTCCTGCGCAAACCCTATCGGGCTGACGAAATCTATACGCTGATGCAGCAGCATCTGGGCATCCGCTTTGTGTACCCCGAAGCGGATATCCAGACCAGCAAGCCAGACACCACCCCGCAAGATCTCGGCGCGCTGGCGAATCTGCCCGCCGATTTACAGACCACCCTGCGGCAGGCCTTGCTCAGCCTGAACGAAGACGACATCGCGCTCGCCATCACCGCAGTTGCACGCAGCGAACCCCTGCTGGCTCAACGTTTGCGCCACTTTGCAGAGCAGCTGGACTATGCTGCAATCTTGGCAGCCCTACCTACCTCATCCCTCGGGTAACGATGAACAGTCCCGGCACCATCCTGATTGTTGACGATACGCTGGCATCCTTGCAGTTGCTGGCGGACCTGCTCAAGGCAGAAGGCTACACCGTGCGTGCAGCACAAAGTGGTGAGCTGGCACTGCAAGCAGCACAGCACAACCCGCCCGAGCTGATCCTGCTGGATCTGCGCATGCCGGTCATGGATGGCTTCGAAGTCTGCCGCCGCCTCAAAGCCGACCCGGCCACCGCGGATATCCCTGTCATCTTCCTCAGTGCCGAGCACGATACCCCTGAGCGCGTACAAGGGCTGGCACTGGGTGCGGTCGACTATCTGGGTAAGCCCTTCCAGCGTGAGGAGCTGCTCGCCCGTGTGCACACTCATGTGCGCCTGCACCGCCTCAATCAGCAACTCGAAGCCATGGTGGAGGCACGCACCCGTGATCTGCGCGAGAGCGAGGCACGGGTACGCGTCCTGATCGAACATGCGCCCGAAGCCATTTTTGTCTTCGATGCAGACCAGAACTGTTATGTCGATGCCAATGCCGCGGCCGAGCAACTCACCGGGCGCACCCGCGAGCAGTTATGCGGCATGTACCCGGCCGAGCTGTACGCACTGCCCCAACCCGATGGCATGTACCCCGAAGTCAGCGTCAAGTTGAACGTGGAAAGGGCTTTGGCGGGCGAGGAAGTCATTACCGAGCGCGTCGTCCAGCGTCCTGATGGCCGCCGTGTCCGCTGCGAACTACGCATTGTGGCCCTGCCCGCATCGGGCAAGCGCCTGCTGCGATCCAGCTTTGTGGATATCAGTGACCGCAAGACCGCCGAGGAGCGCATTGCCTTCCTGGCCTACCACGACACGCTGACCGGGCTGGCCAACCAGTCGGGCATGTACGAAACCCTGCGCCGGATGATCGACGACGCCGAGCTCGACCAGCGTCGCCTCGCCGTTGTGCTGCTGGATCTCGACAACTTCAAGTTCATCAACGATGCCCATGGCCACCGTGTCGGCGACATCCTGCTGACCCAGGTCGCCGAACGGTTGAAGATGGCGCTGCCGGTGGGCACCTTCGTGGCGCGCCAGGGCGGGGACGAGTTCCTGTTTGCCGTGGAAGACTGTGGTAGCAGCGCCGATGTCCAGGCTTTGGCAGAACGCGTCGCCGCCGTCATCGCCGAGCCTTACCATATTCACGGCCAGTTACTCTCCACGTCGGCCAGCATCGGCATCAGCCTGTGCCCCGATGACGGCATCGAAACCAGCGAACTGCTGCGCTACAGCGATATGGCCATGTACAAGGCCAAAGCCAGTGGCGGCGGTGTGCGTTGCTTTGATGCGCAGATGAATCTGGCGCTGCTCAACCGCATCAGCATGGAGGCCGACCTGCGTCAGGCCATTGCCGGCGGGCAACTGCGCCTTGTGTACCAGCCTCAGCTGGATATCGCTTCCGATCAGGTTATCGGCCTGGAAGCGCTGGTGCGCTGGCAGCATCCCGACAAGGGCCTGATCTCCCCAGCCGAATTCATTCCCATTGCCGAGCAGACCGGCCTAATCGTTCCGCTGGGTCTGTGGACCCTCAAGGAAGCCTGCCGCCAGATCAAGCTGTGGCACGACGCTGGTCTGGACTGGCTACGTGTCGCCGTGAACCTTAGCGGTGCTCAATGCCAGGATGCCGGGCTAGTCCCACAGCTGCGCGACATTCTGGCCCATGCCGGCGTGGATGCACGGCACCTGGAACTCGAAATCACCGAATCGCACGCCATGGCCTCGCCCGACGAGGCGATTGCGCTGATGCATGCGCTGGTGGACCTGGGTATCTCGATCTCGATTGACGACTTCGGCACCGGCTATTCCTCCCTGGCCTACCTGAAGCGCTTCCCGATCAAGAAACTCAAGATCGACCGCTCCTTCGTCAAGGACATTGAAACCGACGAAAACGATGCTGCGCTGTGCGATATCACCACCCTGCTCGCTCACCGGCTCGGCCTCAAGGTAGTGGCCGAGGGCGTGGAAAACGAAGCCCAGCTGATCTATCTGCAAAGCACCGGTTGCGAGATGATTCAGGGCTACCACTTCTGCCGGCCGCTCTCGGCCAACGATGTGGAAGCCTTCATTCGCGGGCGTACGCCCAAACCCATCGAAACGGAAGTGACCTACTTCCCGGATACGAGCGACCACGGTCCCGTGATCTAGCGGGCAAGGCGCGCTGATCAGCGCCCTGTGTCGCCCGTGCCAACCAGGTCGTCAAGGTCCGCCACAATGCGGTTACGGCCACTTTGCTTGGCTTCGTACAGCAGCAGATCAGCCCGCTTGATGGCGGCGTCCACGCTTTCTCCAGACTGGATCACCACCAGCCCGGCACTCAACGTGATGGTCTTACCGGTCTCATCAATCCGGGCTTTCTGGGCTTCCTGGCGGATGCGTTCGGCCACGGCAGCGATCTCTTTGGCATCATCGATCATCAGCAGCACCACAAACTCCTCGCCACCCCATCGACAAACCAGATCAAACGGACGTCGTGCCTGCTGCAGATGCGCGCCGAGCTGCCTGAGTACGCTGTCGCCCACATCATGGCCGTGTACATCGTTGATCTTCTTGAAGAAATCGATATCCATCAGCATGAAGGCCACCGGGAAGTGCTTGCGCTGCCCCAGCGCCAGCAACGCCGGGACCTTGTCGTAGAATCCGCGGCGATTCAGCACCTTGGTCAGCGGGTCGATCTGGGTCATGCGCCTCACTTCGTCGCGAGAGAGCCTGAGCCGCCAGGCGGTGATCAGGGTCAGGCTGAGCAGTGCCAGACTGAGCCATTGCAAGAGGCTTTCGCGCGCCACAGCCAGATAGACCTCGCTGCGCTTGACGCGATGAACCAGCCACAACTCGTCCTCAACGATCTGGCTGCTTAGCCAGAGATCGCCGCTTTGATCAGACCGCCAGTCGATCAGCGTCGTACTCAGCGGAGGATGCAGCCTGGCCTTGGGGTCGTAAGCTGCCTTGCTGTCGATGAGGCGATCGTTTTCGCTCACCATCATGCTGTGGCCGGGCGCGTCACCCACGCGAGCCAGCTGTTGCAAGGTTTCCAGCCGGGTGTCGAGCCCGACAATACCCATCAGCCGCTCACCCGCGTAAACCGGTGCGGCAAACGTGATGATCCAGCCTTTACCGGCCATGTCCTGATACGGTCCGGCCATGACCATGCGCCGCGCGGGGTTCCGTGCTGGCTGGGCCTCAAGCCAGTAACGCTGCGTGTAGAGTTCGGGCGTGAAATGGAAGTCCTTGAAGGGTACATCCGGGGCCAGATAGATGAACTGGCTGGCCGACTGGTAATAGAGCCAGACCACCTCCGCATCAAACTGCCGAGCCGCCCGGATCTGAGCATCCATGCCAAAGGCTGCCCGGATCTCGCGGGCCTGTTCCGCACTCAGCGGCAAGGGCATCTTGCCGGTTACCGTGCCTGCCGCACCGGAAGTACCAGCACTGATGCTCCACACGTTTTCTGCCGGATGCTGCCGGATCTCGAACGCCTGCCCGCCTTGAGCCCCCTCTGCCTGATAACGTTCACTGATCAGGTTCTTCATCACCGTCACACGATCGCGATTGACGCCGATAAACCTGGTCAGCAACTCGCTGCGGCTGCGGAACGTATCCTCGATATCAGACCGGATCTGGAAGAAATGGTGGATGGTGGTCACGACGGCCAGCACCAGGGGCAGGCCGATCGCAATACCGACCACAAAAAGCAGGGACTTTCTCGACGTCATACCGGGTTCCAATGCGATACGGGGCGCCATTGCGGCTACCTTGAGCGGGTGCCTTGAGATTACACCCGGTCTTGCCTTTTACCCAGTAAGCCGGCAGCCCACCCGGACCAGCACCGCACGGGCAGCGAGGCCAGAAGCATGGCTTCAGTCGAGCGCGATATAACGGACTTCAAGTATTTCGATCTCCTCGCCACCCGCCGGGCCACGCAGGGTCACCGTGTCGCCCTCGCGGGCCTTGAGCAGACAACGCGCAAGCGGTGAAATCCAGCTGATATGGTTGAGGTCGAGATTGATCTCGTCCACCCCCACGATGCTGACGGTCTGCTCTTCGCCACTGCCGCGCAACACCGTGACGGTGGCAGAGAAAAATACCTGATCGGTCGCTTCGCGCGTGGCGGGATCGACCACCTCAGCGTTTTCAAGGCGCTTGGTCAGGAAGCGGATGCGTCGGTCAATCTCGCGCAGGCGCTTTTTGCCGTAGATGTAATCGCCGTTCTCGGAGCGGTCGCCATTGCCGGCCGCCCAGTTGATCAGCTGCGTCAGCGCAGGGCGTTCCTTGTGCACAAGCTCATGCAGCTCCACACGCATGCGGTTCCAGCCACCCGGTGTCATGTAGTTGCGGGTGGACTTGGGCAGCTGCAGGTGTTCGGGCAGATCCTCGTCTTCATCGCCGTCGCTCTCGCGGGTAAACGCCTTGTTCATGGATGCATCAACGCTCGTTGGTGCGCCCAGTCAGCCCCAGACCCGCCCACTTGAGCACGGCCAGCACCTCGGGTTCTTCGAGTTCGTAATATTGGCCACGCTTGAGACGCGAAGGCAGCGTCAGCATGCCGAAGCGCACGCGCATCAGACGCGATACGGTGAGTTCAAAGTGCTCGAACATGCGGCGCACCTCGCGATTACGGCCTTCCTTGAGGATGACGCGATACCAGTGGTTGGTACCCTCGCCGCCCTGGTCTTCGAGCATGTCGAATTTGGCGAGGCCATCCTCCAGCTCCAGGCCCGTGGTCAGCTGCTTCTTCTGCTCGTCGGTCAGCTGGCCATGCACACGCACGGCGTATTCGCGCTGGACTTCAAAGCGCGGGTGCATGAGCCGGTTGGCCAGATCGCCCGATGTCGTAAAGATCAGCAGGCCCGAGGTATTGAAGTCGAGACGCCCCACGGCCACCCAGGCCGAGCTCTGGATTTTGGGCAGACGCTCGAACACGGTGGTGCGGCCAGCCGGGTCATCGCGGCTGACCAGTTCACCTTCCTGCTTGTGATACAGCACGATGCGCGGCAGGCGGTCGGGCCATTTGATGGTGATCTGCTTGCCATCCACCAGTACGCGGTCGCCCATGGCGACACGCGCACCGGGCTGGCAGACCTGACCATTGATGCTGACGCGGCCTTCCGACACCCACAGATCACAATCACGGCGCGAACCCACGCCCGACAAGGCCAGCGCCTTCTGGATACGCAAGTCGCCAACATGGCGCGCTTCCACGCGCTTGTTGCGCAGCTCTTCGGCCACCTTCTGGTGCTTTTCGCTGCCGTGCCGCTGGCGCATCTTCTTGGCTGGCTCGACTGGCAGGCTGGAGATATCCACCGGCGGACGGCGCTGGCCGCGCGGTGCGGCCTCACCTTCAACGCGCGTGCGGTCTACCGGCTTGCGCTCGAAGACACGGTGTTCGCCCGCCTTGCTCTCTGCCGGCTTGCGTGCCGCCGGTTTGCGGGCAGTCGGCTTGTGCTCGACAGGTTTGCCATCGGCACTGCGACGCTCGGCTGGCTTGCGCGACTCGGTGGTTTGACGGGCGCCAGGGGCACGCTCATCGCGAATCACCGGCTTGCGTACGGCGGGGCGGGGGGTGGTCTTACGGGGCGGGGACGATGCCATGACAGGTACTCCAACAAAGCTCAGCACAGGGTCCGAGATTCAATGTCCAGCTCAACACCCGGCCAGGCCGGGCACTAACGGGAATAGCCATCATTGGATTATCGCTGATCTATTCCACGCCCCCCGCCCTCGCTGCCGCTCGATGTCCGGCGCACGCGGGGGTGCCTAAAAAGTAACGGCGGTGCACACACCGCCGTTGGATTAACCCTGATTATAGCGCGGCCAGCTGCTCTCCCGCCGCGACCTTTGCCAACCAGTGCCAGGCACGTTCATGCTGCATGTGCGCCATATTGAAGCGCAGCCAAGGCGAGGGCCCGTTGTCGGGGCAGAACAGCACGCCCGGCCCCAGCATCAAACCTTCGCCCAGTGCCGCTTGCGCCAAGGGCGCGGCATCGGCAATACCGGGTAACTTGGCATAGGCAAACATGCCGCCAGTGGGCTGCGCCCAGAATTCGAAGCCCAGTGATTCCAGCCGCGGCAGCGCCACATCCGCCGCCTGTTTGAGGCGCGTGCGCACGCGCTCCATATGTTTGCGGTAGGCACCTTCGGTCAGCATGGCGTGGATCACCCGCTCGCTGGCCTCAGATGTGGAGAGCCCCGTCAGCAGCTTGAGATCACACAAATCCTGCGCGCGCTTGGGATCGGCCGCAATGAAGCCAACGCGCAGATTGGCCGACAACGTCTTTGAAAAACTGCCGATGTAGATCACGCGATGCAGCTGATCCAGCGCGGCAAAACGCTCGCCAGGGCCAGTCTGGAAATCACTGTAGATATCGTCCTCGACGATGGTCAGATCGTACTTCTCGGCCAGCTGCAGGCAGCGGTGCGCGGTGGCGCGGTTCAAGCTGGTACCGGTGGGATTGTGCAGCACGCTGTTGGTGATGAAGAGCTTGGGCTTGTGTTCGGCAAGCAGCTTTTCCAGCACCACCACATCCGGGCCGTTGGCCGTTCGTGGCACGCCATAGAGCCGTGCGCCGTTGAGCTTCTGGTTGGCGAACACATTGAAGAAGCCGGGGTCATCCACCAGCACTGCGTCGCCTTCGTCCACAAAGTAGCGGGCGATCAGGTCCAGCGCCTGCATCGCGCCATGTGTCAGCACGATTTGCTCGGGTTGGGCTTCAATTTCCAGCTCAGCCAGCCGCACGCACAGCTGCTGGCGCAACGGCCGATACCCGAAGGGTTCGCCATACGCTGTCAGGCGCGGATTGGAACGTCGTGTCAGATCACGCAGCGCCTTTTCGAGTTCGGCCTGTGGCATCCAGTCGGCCGGCAACCAACCGCAACCGGGTTTGACGATATCGTTATCGGTGGTCAGTGCGTCCTGACGCAGCAACCATAAACTGTCCACGCAGCGGCGCAGCGGGGGCTCACGGCGTACCGGTGAATGGGTATGCGCTTCGAGCCGGGAGGCCACAAAAAAACCCGAACCACGGCGTGACTGCACATAGCCCAGCGCCACGAGGCGGTCATACGCCTCCACCACGGTGAACTTGGAGACATGATATTCCGCCGCAAAGCCACGTATCGACGGTAAACGGCTGCCGGCACGCAGGCTCTTGTCGCCAATGCGGGCGATGAACTGGTCGACAATCTGTTCAACCAGCGGGCGGGCGTGCTGATGATCTACCTGGAACGGGGTCACGGCGGGCTCCCGTGCGGAAAGTGTCCGCACTGTCCGGTGATTGTCTGCCGACACTTGCTGCACAGCAAGTACAAACGGCCCGTAGGGTGCGAAAGCTACGCGCATTGCACCCTACGCAAGGACAGACAGCGCGTTCAGCTATCGCGCCGCCGCACCACCGTCACACTGCACGCCGCCTCTGCGACCACGCGCGAAGAGGTACTGCCCAGATGCCGGCGCAACGCCGAGCTTTCGCGCGCGCCCATGATGAGGTGATCGACCTGATTCTGGCCGGCAAAATCAATGAGCGCCGCGGCTGGATCGGGCGAAGCCAGTACATGGAAAGTGATGCGCGCCTCGGGCAAACCGAGGCTGGCTGCCCAGTAACGCAAGGCCACCAGCCGTTTGACGCGCAGATTGCGGCCGGCTTCGTCCTCGTTGAATTCCATCGCGATGCGAGGCGTCTTGAGCACGCTCACGCAGGCGAGGCGGGCTTCGCCAGCTACCGTCATCAGCTGCTTCACCGCGCGCAGCAGGGCTTCGTTCAGCGCCTCCTGCCCCGGTGCAATCTCTACCGCCGCCATCACGATCGGCGCGCGATCGAGCCGCTCCGCCGTGTTATGCGTGACCTCCGGTTCACGGCCCAGGGCATGGAACCAGCGCTTGAACACGACCCACCGGCCATTGGCCTCGCGCTTGCGGGATAAATCCGTTAGCGCAATCTGGTCGGGGTGACGCAGCAGCATGGCCAGTTCAGCAGCCGTGGCGTAGCGCTGCTCGGGGTTCACGGCCAGGCAGCGCAGGATCACTTCCTGCAGCCAGGGTGGACAATCGGCCCGCAAGGCCAGGGGCGGCAGCGGGTCGCGCCATAGGCGGCGGCGTATGCCCACGGAGGAAGTCGGAAAACCAAAGGGCCGCTCGCCAGTCAGCAGGTAATAGAGCATCACGCCCAGCGCAAACAGGTCGGATCGCGGCTCGTTGCGATCATGCAGTACCTGCTCGGGCGATAGATACGGCCCCGTACCCAGCGGCAGGCGGAACTCCTCGGCCAGCAGATCGGGCAGGCGGTCATGTCGCGCCAGGCCAAAGTCCACCAGCACCACCGTGCCATCGGGGCGAAACAGGATGTTGCTGGGTTTGATATCGAGATGGATCACCTGCTGGCGGTGCAGATCATGCAAGGCCTCGGCCACGCGCGCGCCGATACTGGCCACCTCGTCAACGGGAAGCGGCAAGTCATCAAGTCGCTCGCGCAGCGACGGTCCGGCAATGCGCTCCATCACAAGATACGGCTGCGCGGTGAAATCACCGCTGGCAATGAAGGCCGGCACATGCACGCCATGCAGGCGCGGCAGGATCATCTGCTCGGTTTCAAAACCGACGATGGCCGTGGGGTCGTCCTCGCCGCGCAGCTTGGGCAGCTTCATCACCATCGGGCCCTTGTAGCGCGGATGGGTGACGCGCCAGATCGCGGCCATGCCGCCCTCGGCCAGCTTCTCTTCGAGCGTGAACTCGTCGATCTGCTGACCGACGACAAAATCAACGCGTGCCATGGTCAGCCGGCTCGCTCAAGGCGGCTGGCCAGCACCTCGGGCAAACCAGCCGCCCGCATGGCCGCCACCGCACCGGCCACGTCATAGGGCACGCGGCGATAAGTGAGTGTGAGCGTATCGGTATCAAACAGTGCATAGGCTGCCGCTGTATTGCCATCACGCGGCTGGCCGCAGGAGCCCGGAATCACCAGCCAGCGCCGCGGCCCGGCCAGCGGAATGCCCTGACCCGGCACAGGCAGGTAGTGGCCCAACTTTCCCACGCTGGATAGGTTGTACAGCGCAGGGTCATGCACGTGGCCACAAAAAATGACCTTATGCGGCACGCTGGCCAGCGCGTGGATCGCATCACCGCCAGTGAGCACATATTCCCAGTTCTCGGGCTGCCAAGGATTGGCGTGGGCGAAGTAGCAATCGCCCAGTTCGGCCGTCAAAGGCAGATCACGCAGGAAATCGCGCTGGATGGGCGTGAGCCGCGGGCGGGTCCAGTCGATCACGGTTTGTGCATCGGGCCGCATGCCGCTGGGGCCGTCCATCACCGCGGCGGCATCGTGGTTGCCCCGCACGGCAATCGCACCCCATTCGAGCACATGGTGCATAACGGTATCGACAACCCAGCCGGGCTCCGCACCGTAACCGACCAGATCCCCCAGGAATACGTACTGGTCCGGACTGTATTGTGCGGCGTCGTCGAGACAGGCGCTCACGGCGTGACGGTTGGCATGCAAATCGGTAATCAGGGCAAGCAGCATGATGGGCAAATCTGGCAGTAACCCTTCCAGCATAGCGCCGCGCGCGCCTACACTGTGGGCCTTTCGCGCCGAGCCAAGATCTATCGCCTATGGACTACGCCACCCGTATCGCCCACCTGCATGCTGAACTCGGCATCCCGGCCGATCATCCGCAACTGATCGCCCTGCCCTGTTGTGAGGAGGCCGTCTTACTGACCCCGCTGGGCCTGGATGCCTTTGGCCGCGACCAGTTCGCCGAGCCCGCCACGGCCCAAGCGTGGTTTGCGATGCGCGACGCAGCGGCGCTTGAGGGTATCGTGCTGCAAATTGCCTCGGCGTTTCGCGGCGTGGACTATCAGGCTGGTTTGATTCGCCGGAAACTGGCGCAGGGCCAACTGATCGATACCATCCTCACCGTCAGCGCGGCTCCGGGTCATAGCGAACATCACACTGGGCGGGCGCTGGATATCACCACGCCAGACAGCGAGGCCCTCGAAGAGGAGTTCGAAAACACCGAGGCTTTTGCCTGGCTCTTGGTGCATGCCGCCGCCTTCGGTTTCCGTCTCAGTTACCCGCGCGACAACCCGCACGGCATCATCTACGAACCCTGGCACTGGTTTCATGTACCGGCCACCGCCCCACTGACTGCCTGATAAGCCATGGCCAAAGCCAAAACCCATTATGTCTGCAGCGAATGCGGCGGCAGCAATCCCAAGTGGCAGGGGCAATGCCCCCATTGCAATGCCTGGAATTCGCTGAGCGAAACGGTCCTGGCCGAATCCCGGCCGGGCAATAGCCGCTATCAATCGCTCGCCGCAGGTGGCGGCGTACAGACGCTGGCCAGCGTGGAAACCGCCGAGGCGCCACGCATGCCCACCGGGGCCGAAGAGCTCGACCGGGTGCTCGGCGGCGGGCTCGTGCGGGGAGCCGTAGTCCTGATCGGCGGAGACCCCGGCATCGGCAAGTCCACGCTGCTGCTGCAGGCGCTCAGCCATATGGGAACAGCCCGCAAAGTGCTCTATGTCAGCGGGGAAGAATCGGCCCAGCAGATTGCCCTGCGGGCGCAGCGGCTGGCAGTGGATACCGCACCGGTGCGGCTGCTGGCTGAAATCCAGCTGGAAACGATCCTCGCCACACTGGCCCATGAAAAACCCGACGTCGTTGTCATTGACTCGATCCAGACCGTGTATTCGGATCAACTACAGTCAGCGCCGGGCAGCGTCGCGCAGGTGCGCGAATGTGCGGCACAGCTCACCCGCCACGCCAAGACCAGCGGCACCACCATCCTGCTGGTGGGCCATGTCACCAAGGAGGGCGCGCTGGCCGGCCCGCGCGTGCTGGAACATATCGTCGATGCCGTACTGTATTTCGAGGGCGATACGCATTCGAGCTTCCGCCTGATTCGCGCGCAGAAGAACCGTTTCGGGGCCGTAAACGAACTGGGCGTGTTTGCGATGACCGACAAGGGTCTGCGTGGTGTCAGCAACCCGTCCGCCCTGTTCCTGAGCCAGCATAGCGAACCCGTGCCCGGCACCTGCGTGCTGGTTACCCAGGAAGGCACGCGGCCACTGCTGGTAGAGATTCAGGCGCTCGTCGATGAGGCCCACGCCCCCAATCCCAAGCGACTGGCCGTGGGGCTGGAGCAGAACCGCCTGGCGCTGCTGCTGGCGGTGCTGCATCGCCATGCGGGCGTCGCGTGTTTTGATCAGGATGTCTTCATCAATGCGGTCGGGGGCGTGCGTATCAACGAACCCGCGGCTGATCTGGCGGTATTGCTGGCGATTGTTTCCTCGCTGCGCAACCGCGCACTGCCCGACAAGCTGGTGGTATTTGGCGAGGTCGGACTGGCCGGCGAGGTGCGCCCGGTACAGCGCGGCCAGGAACGGCTGAAGGAAGCCGCCAAACTGGGTTTTACCCGCGCCATCGTGCCCAAGGCCAATGCACCCAAAACGCCGATAGCCGGTCTGCGTATCGACGCAGTGGAGCGTCTGGACCAGGCCGTACAAGCGCTGCGCGAGACGTGAGCGTAGCGCCGGACACCTCTCGGCGTACGCCTCGCGGGCGCTGCGGAACACTTGAATCAGGCAACTATCGCCCCCATCAAAACAATCAATGGGCGTTTGCTTGGAGGGCAGCAATGCAATCGGTTAGGATTCGCCCATCGCGCCGGCCTGCCGGCATTCAGATCATCAACGGAGAATTCCCATGAGCAGCGAGCTGATCCACCACGTTTCCGATGCCGGTTTCGAAGCCGATGTACTGCAGGCCCAAGGTCCGGTACTGGTCGACTACTGGGCGGAATGGTGCGGCCCCTGCAAAATGATCGCCCCTATCCTTGATGAAGTGGCCAACGAATACAACGGCAAGCTCAAGGTCGCCAAGCTGAACATCGACGAGAACCAGGCCACCCCGCCCAAGTACGGCATCCGTGGCATCCCCACCCTGATGATCTTCAAGAATGGCGCGGTTGTCGCCACCAAGGTGGGTGCGCTGTCGAAGTCGCAGCTGACCACCTTCATCGAAGCCAATCTGTAATATTCAGGATTGATTTCGCTACAACGCCGCGCGCTTGCTACAACAAGCGCGCGGCGTTTGCATTTGCGCGTTGACATGTGCAAACGCGGCAACTAAGCTCCGCGCAACTCCTAGTTCTGTTAGTCGCCGCCCATCCTGCTTGTCTAGCACCCGGCGACCCCGGTACCAAACCGGCCTCAAGATTTCCTCCAGATACGTTTTCTCTCCTTCCCCCAGACTGGAAAGTCTAACCCCACATGCATTTGTCCGACCTCAAGCACAAGCACGTTTCCGAACTGCTGGAGATGGCGACCGATATTGAAGGCGCCAACCGGATGCGCAAGCAGGACTTGCTGTTCGCCATCCTGAAAAGTCAGGCCAAAAAAGGCGAAAGCATTTATGGCGACGGCACACTCGAAGTGCTGCCCGATGGCTTTGGCTTCTTGCGCAGCCCCGACACGAGCTACCTGGCCGGCCCGGATGACATCTATGTCAGCCCCAGCCAGATCCGCCGCTTCAACCTGCACACCGGCGATACCATTGAAGGCGAGATCCGTACGCCCAAGGATGGCGAGCGTTATTTCGCGCTGGTGAAGGTGGATCGTGTCAACAACGACACGCCCGAAGCTACCAAGAACAAGATCCTGTTCGAGAACCTGACGCCGCTGTTCCCGACCAAGCGGCTGCATCTTGAGCGCGACATCAAGGCCGAGGAAAACATCACCGGCCGCGTCATTGATCTGGTTGCACCGATCGGCAAGGGGCAGCGCGGTCTGCTGGTTGCCCCGCCCAAATCGGGCAAAACGGTGATGCTCACCCATATCGCCCACGCCATCACGGCCAATCACCCCGATGTGGTGCTGATCGTGCTGCTGATCGACGAGCGCCCCGAAGAAGTGACCGAAATGCTGCGCACGGTGCGTGGTGAAGTGGTGGCCTCGACATTTGATGAGCCGCCCACTCGCCACGTGCAGGTGGCCGAAATGGTCATTGAAAAAGCCAAGCGGCTGGTCGAGCACAAGAAGGATGTGGTGATCCTGCTCGATTCGATCACTCGTCTGGCCCGCGCCTACAACACCGTGATCCCCGCCTCGGGCAAGGTGCTCACGGGCGGTGTGGACGCCAACGCCCTGCAAAAGCCCAAGCGCTTCTTCGGTGCCGCACGGAATATCGAAGAAGGCGGCAGCCTGACCATCATCGCCACCGCGCTGACCGACACCGGCTCGCGCATGGACGATGTGATCTACGAAGAATTCAAGGGCACGGGCAATATGGAGCTGCATCTCGAACGCCGCATGGCCGAGAAGCGCATCTACCCCGCCATCAACGTCAACCGCTCGGGCACACGCCGCGAAGAGCTGCTGATCCCGCAAGACCAGCTGCAGAAAATCTGGGTGCTGCGCAAGCTGCTCTACCCGATGGACGAGCTGGAAGCGATGGACTTCCTGCTCGACAAGGTGCGTCAGACCAAGTCCAACAACGACTTCTTCGACTCGATGAGACGTTGAGGCAAGTCTGCCGCAAACCGCAACGGGTGCCTCGGCACCCGTTTTGCATGGCAAGTACGCTAAACCTGAATTTTTCCTTGCCGCATCAACCACCTATGCCGGATAATCGCGGACTTTTCTACGCAAGACCGGGTTCTGCACAATCCAGGCCCACCTTTAGCTAAGGGACCCCCGAAATGAAAGCTGACATCCATCCGCAATACCAAGGCGTGATCTTCATCGACGCCAGCGTGGACTTCAAGTTCCTGACCCGCACCACCATGGTGCCGCGCGGCGGCGAAACCATGAAGTGGACCGACGGTCAGGAGTACCCGGTTGTGCGTCTGGACGTGTCGTCCGAATCGCACCCGTTCTACACCGGCAAGCAGAAGATCGTCGACACCGCCGGCCGTATCGAGAAGTTCAACAACAAGTTCGCCATGTACAGCAAGAAGTAAGCTGCGCATCGAACCACGGAAAAGGCAGCCAAGGCTGCCTTTTTTGTTGCCCCGGCCATGTCGGCACCCATGGCGTCACCGGGACCAGCCAGGCTAGACTTCACCGATCAGACCCCAACGTGACCCGATGCTGACTTACACCCCGCCCCACGAGCAGGATCTCCCTCAAGCCACAGAAAAGCCTTGGGCGCTGCTACTGCTGTGTCTGGCATGGCTGCTCCCCGGCTTGCTGGGTCGCGAACCCCTCAAGCCCGACGAAACGCTGGTCGCCGATATCATTCGCCATATGGTCAGTGGCAATAGCTGGCTGCTGCCCAAGGTGGCGGGAGACGCTTGGGTAGACCGGATGCCGCTGTTCTACTGGGTCGCCGCCGGGCTCGGCTGGCTAGGCAGTCTGGCCGGACTAGCCCTGCATGAAGGTGCCCGGCTCGCGACCGGCGCCTTCATGGCACTCGCGTTCTGGGGCGTGGGCATGGCTGCGCGCGAGCTGATCGGGCGTCGCCATGGGCGCTCGGCGGTCATGATCATGCTGGGTTCAAGCGGCCTGCTGCTGGTGGGTCATTCGCTCACACCTTCGATTGCGGTACTTGCCGCCTGGTGTTGGGGCCTGTACGCACTGGCACTGGCACCGCGCATGCCCTTTGCCGCGGCACCGCTGCTCGGGATTGCCATTGCCGCCTGCGGTCTGGCGGGCAGTCTGGCCGAGCCCGCCTTGCTCATCACCATTGCCCTGATTCTGCCTCTGTTCCGGAGCTGGCGCTTCTACCGCTACCGCCATGTGCTGCTGATTGCGCTGGTGATTGCTCTGCCCCTGATCGTGGCCTGGCCCATGGCGCTGGCCAAGGCTTATCCGGAAGCCTATGCCCTCTGGCATGGCCACTACTCGCTGGGATTCTTCGGCGGGTTTGCACACTGGCAGGCCTGGCACCCATTTGGCTACTACCTGCGCCTGCTGCCTTGGTTTGCCTGGCCAGCCTGGTTTCTGGCCGGCGCCACCGTGTGGATGCAGCGTGACCGACTGATGCAGGCACGCTTCCAGCTGCCACTGCTGGCCGGGGGGCTGATCCTGCTTTGCCTGATTACCTCGCAAAGCGGGCGCAGCGGTTATGCCTTGCTCTTGTTGCCGCCGCTGGCGCTGATCGGCGCGGTCGGGCTGGATGTCTTGCGGCGCGGAGCCTCTGCCTTTGTAAACTGGTTTGGCGTGATGACCTTCGGCCTGCTGGCAGGCGCGTTCTGGCTGGTCTGGGTGGCCATGCAGTTCGGCGTACCCGCCAAGCTCGCCGAGCGGATCAGCACCCTCGCGCCCAGTTTCGAGTATCAGTTCAGCCTGTTCGGCCTGATGCTGTCGATCGGCCTCACGCTGGCCTGGCTGTGGGCCGTATCGCGCCGCCGCACCATGGGCAGGCAGGCGGTGACCAACTGGGCGGCTGGCATCACCCTTTGCTGGGGGCTCGCGGTGTTCATCGCCGGCGACTGGGTGGACGCCCGCACCAGCTACCGCGACTTTGCTGCGGCGATTGCCAGGGAGCTGCCACGCGAGGGTTGCGTTGCCAGCGACAATCTCCAGGCCAGCCAGCGGGCGGTACTGCACTACTATCTGGGCCTGCGTACCGAGCGTCGCGAACTACATCCGCAAACGCGCTGCGACTGGTTGCTGCGCCAATCAACCCGGCAGGCCAATGCGGTGCCTGCAGGCTGGCACGAAGTCTGGCAAGGCGCCCGACCGGGTGACCGCAATGAGCGCTACTACCTTTACCGGCGTGCACCATGAGCCAGCCCGGGAACCTTCCATCTGCATGATGCGTCCTAGGACTGCATAACCTTATCCGTCTGGGCTAAACTCTGCACATGCCAAAGCTGATTTCTTCCTTGCCACGCTGGATGCCGCTGTTCGCGCTGATGTGCCTTGTGCTCGTACCGGCTCAGGCTGAACCGCGCAATGCGCGCGCAGCAAGAGTGGATGCAGCCTCCCAGACGCGCCAGCCACAAGCCACCGACAGCAAGCTGGGTGCCTACAAAGCATTGCCCCAGGCCAAGGCCCGCCAGAGCGAGTGTGCCGGGGGCGACTGCAGCAGCAAGTGCTCGGGCCCGCAATGTGCCAAGTCCAGCCTTTTCGGTGCACTGATGGATCTATTCGACGGCCATCCCGGCTGCACGCCGCGCGCATCCGACAATCTTGGTGACAATGACGTCCCGACGCTGGATCGTCCGCCCAAGCTCATCTGAGCTGAATACCAAGCCAAGCGCAGTGCGCAGACAGTGCCCCTTACGGCATCTCGGCATCATCCCGGCCGCCAGGCCCAGCGGCCCACGCCCTCCTCATTCATCGAACGCTCATAGAATCCCCACCAACGTGCTGCCTCGATTGCCCCGCGTCATCTTGCTGGCCTGCCTGCCACTGTGCCTGAGTCTGCCGGCGCGCAGCGCCAGCGATACATCGGCCAGCCCGACCGGGGAGATCGCCGCACAGATTGCGGCGTTTGGCCGCCACACCCTCACCACCGACCAAGCCGTCCGTTTGGCACTCGTACAACATCCTGCCGCCAGAAAGCGCCTGCTGAGCTTGGGTATTTCACCGCGCTCACTGCTCGCTGCGGGCTGGCTGGAGCGGGAAACACTCGGGCTATGGGATGAACTGCTGGGCAGGCAGATACGCATGGATGACCCTCGCCTGCCGCAGGTAGACGCACTGATTCATGAGGTACAGGCAATACGCCGTAGCTGGTATGTTGCGGCCGCAGCCCGCCAGCTGGCACCCCATTACCTAGCCAGAATGGCCACGCTGGATGCTCAAGCCGAGCTGGCGCGTAGTCGGCGGGAGGCACAAACCCTCTCGCGCTTTGATGAAGCCAAGGCGCTCGCTGATATTGCCGAGGACAGGCAGGCAAGACGCGATGAACAGATCGAGACCGACCAGTCCGCCCTGGCGCTCCGACAGGCACTGGGGCTGCCGCCCGATGCCATCATGCAACTGGCCACCCTGCCGGACCCGTTATCAACAGTCAGCTCGCTGGCAGAGCTTGACGCCATTGCCCGCCAGCAACATATCGACCTGCGTCGTGCACTGGAGGCGGCGCCGTCCGAGCGCAGTGCGGTCGGCGCCCGCATGTCCAAACCCGTCAACGTGAGTCTGCCTGTACTGGAAGGCAAGGCCCCGACGACGGCGCTGGACGCACGGCTGGAAGCTCGGCTTCAGAGCGCGGAGCTGCTCCACAGGGTGTACGCGGAACTTGCCCAGCGCCGCTTTGTGCTGGCCCGAGCCTATGAGCGCTGGCATCGTCTCCAGCAAGAGATTCTGCCTCTGCGCGTTACCGCAACCGCAGAAGCCCTCAAACACTACAACGGCATGCTCAAGGGGGTGGATGTCCTGATCGATGCCAGGGCGCGCGAAGTTGCCACGCGCATTGACGAGATCAAAGCCCGTCGTGACTACTGGCTGGCGCGACTGGATCTGGAAACCACGGTTGGCGGCCAGCTCCCGGAGGGCAAGGAAAAACTGAGCGAGGCCTTGCCGCCGCTTCCGCCCACTCAGGCCCCGGCGGTGGAACAGCGCAAACACGGCCACGGCCATCCTCGGCACTGATGCGCTGACGAACCCACCAAGCAAGCTGCTCAGAGCAGAGGGCGATGTCCAAGAAAACGGGCCGGCCTGATAGCTGCCGACCCGCCTTGTAGCACTGCCTGGCTACGCTCAATGCGGCATCAAACGCACACCATAGCCACCACCCAGCACCTCCAGCGAGAACAGCCGGTCGATATTCGGGTGCTTGCCCGGGTGCTTGCGCGCATCCTCGGCGTGTTCGCCGTATAGCCACTGACCCAAGCGGGCGGCCTTGGGCGTGATCGCGCCGAAGTCGCGGAACAGTGCGTGGTACACCGCCAGCGAGCCCGCCTGACCGGGACGATTCTCGATGATGGCTTCGAGCTTGCCCTCGCGCCAGAGCTGGATGCCGCCCAGATGATCCACGCGTGGCAAGCAGGCCAGCACCTCGGCAAAGGCCAAGGCCGGTGCCTGTTGCAGCAATTGCTTGCTGGCTTCGCGGAACTGCGGCACGCGGCTGTCGCGCATCCATTCGAACAAGGCCATTTCCCGCGTCACGATCTGCACCCCGGCAGCGGCGGCGCGGGCGATGGCGGCTTGTTTGTCATCGTGGCTGCGCGAGCCGATGGCATCCTGGACCAGGAAGACCTGTTTGCCGGCAGCACGCAGCTCCAGCGCCGTCTGCAAGACGCACACATGGGCCTCCATGCCGCAAATGACCACCTGCTCGCGTACGGCGGCGGGCGTGCCCTTGAGGCAATCTGCCGCCACACAGGAGAACGAGGTTTTGTCGACGACGGGCGCATCGGGCACCACGGCACGCAAGGCGGCCACGGTATGGCCGAGACCTTGCGGGTACTGCTCGGACAGCACGATGGGTACACCATTCATGCGCGCGGCATCCATCAACCAGCGAACGGCGGCCACCAGACGCGGCGCTTCGGCCACAGCGGGGATCAGCTTGTCCTGAACATCCACCACCAGCAAGGTGCAGTTATCGGCGTGCATCAGCATGGGCAATCTCCTTATGTTTTTATGGGGTTGGCCTATGCTAACGCGGCTTGGTGTCCAGACCAAAGAGCCGAACCGCACTAAGACGGATCAGGACCGCCATAAATCCGCTTCCCCAAAGCATCAGGGACGCCGACCAGGCCCTTGCGCCCTGTCCTGCGTCCCTGCTTGCACGGCTGACCGGTTTGACCGGACAGACGACCTTACTCGGCTTCGTCGATCCAGCACATCTGGATGGCTTCGAGAATCTTCTCGCCGCAATGCTTGGGATCATCGTCGAAACCGTCGAGCGCCATCACCCACTGCATCAGGTCGGTAAAGCGCACGGCCTTGGGATCCTGATCGGGGAATTTGTCGGCCAGTTCAATGGCGATATCGCGCGAATCCGTCCACTTCATGGTTGTTGCTCCTGCTTGATGTCACATACGGGTGCGCCGGTTACGGCTTGCAGTTCGGCCGGCGTCAGGCGGAATACGCTATCGCTGGTGCCGCCGGCTGCCCAGACATGCTCGAACTGGAGCAGATCACGGTCAATCAGGATGGCCGGGGACTCCAGGTGACCCACCGGCGCCACGCCGCCAATCGCAAAGCCGGTCTTGCGGCGCACGAAATCGGCATCGGCGCGGCTGACCGGCTCGCCCAACAAGGCGGTGACTCGAGCCTCATCGACGCGATTGCTGCCGCTGGTCACCACCAGCACCACACGGTCGCTGGCCTTGGCTTGCAGCACGATGGACTTGGCGATCTCGGCCACAGTGCAACCTATCGCGGCAGCGGCATCGGCTGCAGTGCGCGTGCCCGCCGGGAAGACCTTCATCTCGATGGCAATACCGGCCGCAGCCAGTGCGGCCTCAACACGTTGCTGGCTGCTCAGTGGCTGGTTCATACATCCCAGTCCTTGTCGTAGTGCTCGCGGGCGTGGTTGATCGTGTACTTGGGGATTTCCACGGTCAGGTCTGCCTTGGCCACAATGGCCTGGCACGACAGGCGCGACACACTCGTCAGGCCCCAGGCCTTGTCGAGCAAGTCGTCTTCCTCTTCCTCGCTCGGGGTCAGGCTGTTGAAACCCTGACGCACGATCACATGGCAGGTGGTACACGCGCAGGACTTCTCGCAGGCGTGTTCGATGGCGATATCGTGTTGCAGCAACACGTCGCAGATCGATTCGCCTTCAGGTGCATCGATCTGTTTGCCCTGGGGGCAGAGTTCGGCGTGGGGAAGTACGGTGATGATGGGCATGTTTGCCTCTTGGGTTGCTTTGCTTGGGCCCACCCCTGTCCATAGGCAGTGAGCCATCTCGGGCGTACGGCGCTATGCGCCGCCCTCACCCCTCTCCCGCCTGCGGGCGAGGGGAACGGATTATCCCAGTTCGCTGAGCTTTTGCCCGGCCAACCCGCGTTTCACCGCCGCATCCATACGGCGCGCGGCAAACTCATTGCTAGCCTGGTTGAGCAGCTCGGTGGCATGGCGGATTGCAGCGGCATCATTACCCGCATGGGCCAAGCCCAGGGCGGCGATGGCGGCATCCACCTCGGCGCGTTCAGACGCATCAAGTAGCGCGCCATCGCTGGCCAGGGCGATCGCAATCGCATCCAGCAGCCCTTCGGCTTCGACACGAGCCTCGGTCAGGGCGCGGGCCTGCATGTCGGCGCTGGCGTATGTCATGCTCTCTTGCAGCATACGGGCGATTTCATCATCACCCAGGCCATAGGCCGGCTTCACGGCAATGCTGGCTTCGATGCCGGTGGACTGTTCGCGCGCAGACACGCTGAGCAGGCCATCGGCATCGACCTGGAAGGTCACACGGATACGCGCCGCGCCTGCCGCCATGGGCGGAATGCCGCGTAGCTCGAAGCGCGCGAGCGATCGGCAATCGGCCACCAGCTCGCGTTCGCCCTGCACCACGTGGATAGCCATGGCGGTCTGGCCTTCCTTGTAGGTAGTGAAATCCTGCGCCCGTGCGGTGGGAATCGTGCTGTTGCGCGGGATGACCTTTTCCGAGAGGCCGCCCATGGTTTCCAGCCCCAGCGAGAGCGGAATCACATCCAGCAGCAACCATTCATCATCGCTCTTGTTGCCGGCGAGCGCATTGGCCTGCATGGCCGCGCCAAGGGCGACCACCTTGTCGGGATCGAGATTGGTCAGCGGCTCACAGCCAAAGAACTCAGCCACGGCTCGGCGCACATGCGGCATACGGGTGGCACCGCCCACCATCACCACGCCCTTGATGTGCTCCACACCGAGGCGCGCATCTCGCAGCGCCTTGCGCACCGGGTTGATGGTTTTCTGCACCAGGGTCTTGGTGATGGTCTCGAAGGTTTCCACATCGAGTTCCAGATCAATCACCGTGCCGTTTTGCAGCTTGGCCGTAATGCGCGTGCTTTCGTGTTCGCTGAGCGCTTCCTTGGCCTCGCGCGCACGCGTGAGCAGCAGGCGCATGTCGTGGTCGCCAACCAGGCTCAGGCCGGCTTGCTCGGCAATCCAGCAATAGATGCGCTGGTCGAAGTCGTCGCCACCCAGCGCAGAATCTCCCGAAGTGGACAGCACCTCGAACACGCCGCGAGTCAGCTTGAGAATCGATACATCAAACGTGCCGCCGCCCAGGTCATACACCACATAGGTACCTTCCGCCGCATTGTCGAGCCCATAGGCCACGGCCGCTGCCGTGGGCTCATTGAGCAGGCGCAGCACGTTCAGGCCGGCCAGCGTGGCGGCGTCCTTGGTGGCCTGGCGTTGGGCGTCGTCAAAGTAAGCGGGCACGGTAATCACGGCGCCCACCAGTTCACCGCCCAGGCTGGCCTCCGCGCGCAGGCGTAGCGTACGCAGGATATCGGCCGATACTTCGACGGGGCTCTTCTCGCCCGCTACGGTTTTGAGTTTGAGCATGCCCGGCGCATCGACAAAGCGGTATGGCGTGGCTGCAGAATCTGGCAGATCCTTGACGCCGCGGCCCATGAAACGTTTGACCGAGACAATGGTATTGCGCGGGTCTTCCATCTGCCGCGCCTGGGCGCGATGACCCACGGTGATCGCGCCGTCCGCGGCGTAATGCACGACCGAGGGCAGCAGATTGCGGCCGCGCTCGTCGGGCAGTACGGTGGCAGAACCACTGCGCACGGTTGCGACCAGCGAATTGGTCGTGCCAAGGTCGATACCGACAGCAAGACGCTGCTGGTGCGGTGCGGGAGCTTCGCCGGGTTCGGCAATCTGGAACAGGGCCATAATCGAATCGAGTCTTTCAACGCCCGGTCATTGCTGCACACCGGGTCAAGCATTGCGAGGCGCGTACCGCTAGACGGTGCGCGCCGGTATACGGTGGTATCAACCGGCCTGTTTGCTGAGCAGCAAGGCCAGTGCATCGATCACTTCGGCCCAGTCGCCGTCGTCATCAAGCTCCTCGGCCAGAAAGGCGGCTTGCGAGGGGGTCCAGTAAGCGGCCTGCGCAATCGGCGTGTCGGCAGCAAGCGGGTGCGAGGCGATGAAAGCCTGTATCGCAGCCATATCGTTGGCGAGCCCGAGCTGGGCAAACAAACCGGCGAAATCGTGCTTGCTGGTATCCATTACGGCATCCTCTCCTTTAGCCCGCGCTCAATCGAGCAACACTTCTACCGCGTCGCCGATTTCCTGATCCAGCTTGGCCAGAAAGCGCAGCTTGCGCACGATAAGTGCCGCCGCAGCGTAGTCATGCCGCGTATCCAGCTCACGGGCCAGTGCGTGTTCGAGCACGCGGGTTTCGCCTGCCAGCTCGCCGGCAAGCTGATCCAGTGCGGCCATATCCTGCGCGGCGCGTGCATCCATCACCGCTTCGCGCCATTCCATCTGCTGCATCAGGAAGGCGGCGGGCATGCTGGTGTTGGTTTCTTCCTTTGTATCCACCCCGGCCAGCTGCAGCAGATAGCGCGCTCGGTTCAGTGGGGATTTCAGGGTCTGGAAGGCTTCGTTGACGCGCGTGGCGGCTTGCAGTGCCAGACGCTTGTCGGCATCGGCCAGCGCAGCGGCGCGGTCAGGGTGGTACAGGCTCTGCAGGGCGCGATATGCCGTTTCCAGTGCCGCACCATCCAGGCTGTAGCTGCGCGGCAGGCCGAACAGGGTGAAATGATCGTGGGAAAAATCAAGCATGGTGGTCAGGCACGATCAGCATCGCGGCAGCCTCAGGTATTGAAGCTCTCGCCGCAGCCGCACTCGTCCTTCACGTTCGGGTTATTGAACTTGAAGCCTTCGTTGAGGCCTTCCTTCACGAAATCCAGCTCGGTGCCGTCTAGATAGGGCAGGCTCTTCGCGTCAGTGAAGATTTTCACGCCAAAGCTCTCGAAGCTGAGGTCTTCGGCAGCGGGTACATCCACGAACTCCAGCTTGTAAGCCATACCCGAGCAACCCGAGGTGCGCACGGCCAGCCGCACGCCCACGCCCTTGCCGCGTTTGGCGATGTAGTTGCTGACGTGCTTCGCAGCGCTTTCAGAGAGAGTCAGTGCCATGTTCTACCTGCAAGACGTTAGGTTGGAGGGCTAAGGCAAAGGGGTGGCGCCAATCCGCCAGCCCCGCGTGCCTTACGCTTCGTGCTTGGCTTTGTAATCGGCCACCGCCGCCTTGATCGCGTCTTCGGCAAGGATCGAGCAGTGGATCTTCACGGGGGGCAGCGCCAGCTCTTCGGCGATCTGGGTGTTCTTGATCGCCATCGCCTCATCCAGCGTTTTGCCCTTGACCCACTCGGTGATCAGCGAGGACGAGGCAATGGCCGAGCCACAGCCGTAGGTCTTGAACTTGGCGTCCTCAATGGTGCCATCGGCGGCCACCTTGATCTGCAGCTTCATCACGTCGCCGCAGGCGGGAGCGCCCACCATGCCGGTGCCGACCGTATCGTCGCCCTTCTCGAACGAACCGACGTTGCGGGGATTTTCGTAGTGGTCGATGACCTTGTCGCTGTATGCCATTTTCGTGCTCCTTAAGCCTGTTGGCAGCCGGGCACCAGCCCGGCCTGCTTAATTAGTGTGCAGCCCACTGAACCGTGTTCAGGTCGATACCTTCCTTGAACATGTCCCACAACGGCGACAGTTCGCGCAGCTTGCCGATCTTTTCGTGGATCAGCTTGATCGCGTAATCGATGTCTTCCACCGTGGTGAAGCGGCCGATCGTGAAGCGGATCGAGCTATGCGCCAGTTCATCATTGCGGCCCAGGGCGCGCAGCACATAGCTGGGCTCGAGGCTGGCCGACGTACAGGCCGAGCCGCTGGAGACGGCCAAATCCTTGAGCGCCATGATCAGCGACTCGCCCTCGACATAATTGAAGCTGATGTTGAGGTTGTGCGGCACGCGCTGGTCCATGTCGCCGTTCAGGTACACCTCTTCCATGTTCGACACGCCGTTCCACAAACGATCACGCAGCATGCGGATGCGTTCGAGTTCGGTTGCCATGTCTTCACGGGCAATCTTGAATGCCTCGCCCATGCCGATGATCTGGTGCGTGGCCAGCGTGCCCGAACGCATGCCGCGCTCGTGGCCGCCACCGTGCATCTGCGCTTCCAGGCGCACGCGCGGCTTGCGGCGTACATACAGCGCGCCAATGCCCTTGGGCCCATAGGTCTTGTGGGCCGAGAAGCTCATCAGATCGACCTTGAGGGTGGCGAGGTCGATGGCAATCTTGCCGGTGGCTTGGGCAGCATCGACATGGAACAGGATGCCGCGTTCGCGCAGCATCTCGCCAATCTGGGCCATGGGCTGGATCACGCCGATTTCGTTGTTCACGGCCATGATGGAGACGAGGATGGTGTCGTCGCGCAGGGCGGCCTTGAGTTGATCCAGGTCGACCAGACCGTTTTCCAGCGGGCTCAGGTAGGTCACGTCGAAGCCCTCGCGCTCCAGTTCACGCATGGTGTCGAGCACGGCCTTGTGCTCGGTCTTCATGGTGATCAGGTGCTTGCCCTTGTCCTTGTAGAAGTGCGCTGCACCCTTGATGGCCAGGTTGTTCGACTCGGTCGCGCCCGATGTCCAGACGATTTCCTTGGCGTCGCAGTTGACCAGCTTGGCGACTTCTTCACGCGCGTTCTCGACCGCCTCTTCGGCTTCCCAGCCAAAGGCGTGCGAGCGGCTGGCCGGGTTGCCGAAATGTTCGGTCAGCCAGGGAATCATCGCAGCGGCTACGCGCGGGTCCACCGGCGTGGTGGCGGAGTAGTCGAGGTAGATGGGCAACTTCATGTGAGGCTCCGGTGCGGTCTTGCTGTGTCGATATTCGGTTCAGGCAACCTGTGGCTGGCGCTTTTCCAGCAACGCGCTGCACTCGATGGTGGCGCTGACGCCCTGGCAATGGCTGCGCTGCCTGGCGATCAGGGTTTCCAGCGTCACCGAGGCGAGGTATTCGTAGATGGTGCGATTGAGGTCAGTCCACAAGTCGTGCGTCATGCAGCGCTTGTTGTCCTCCAGGCAGTTTTCCTTGCCACCGCACTGGGTCGCATCCAGCGGCTCATCCACCGCCGTGATGATGTCGGCCACTGAAATCGCGTGGGTGGGACGTGCCAGGCAATAACCACCGCCAGGGCCGCGCACGCTATCCACCAAGGCATTGCGGCGCAACTTGCCGAACAATTGTTCAAGGTAGGACAAGGAAATCTGCTGCCGCTCGGAGATGCCCGCCAGCGTTACCGGGCCGTTCTGCGCGCGCAGGGCCAGATCGAGCATCGCGGTGACGGCGAATCGGCCTTTGGTGGTCAAGCGCATGGTGCGGCTCCGTGCCAGCGTGGGATCAAGAAAACGGACTCAAGGATAAAATACCCGACTTTTTTGGTCAAGATTTTACCCTACTGTTTTAGTCAACAATTCGGTTCAGATAGTTCGCATCAAAACGATCGGCGGTGGCGCGCTCCTCAGAGCAATCCACGCCCAGCTTTTCAAGCCGGCGCAGGATCAGTTCGATGCGCTCGTCGATATTGGCGCTGTGGTCCACCAGACCGTGAATTGCATGCACGATGGGGTCGTCCATCTTGGTCGAGATCGCATAGGCCGAGAAACCCATCTTCTCCGCATTGGCCTCGCGTGCCTGCGCCACATCATCAGCCACGATGCGTGCCGGGATGCCCACGGCCGTGGCATTGGGCGGCACATCTTTGACCACCACCGCGTTGGAGCCCACCTTGGCACCCGCATGCAGGGTGATGGGGCCGAGCACCTTGGCACCAGCCCCGATGATCACGCCGGCTTCGAGCGTGGGATGGCGCTTGCCCTTGTTCCAGCTGGTGCCCCCCAGCGTCACGCCGTGGTACAGCGTGCAATCGTCACCAATCACCGCGGTTTCGCCGATGACGATGCCCATGCCGTGGTCGATGAACACCCTGCGGCCTATCGTGGCGCCGGGATGGATTTCAATCCCGGTGAGGAAACGGCCGATGTGCGAGGTGAAGCGGCCCAGCCACTTGAAGTGGTGACGCCAGAAGAAGTTGGCAATCTGCTGGATGGTCAGCGCGTGCAGGCCCGGATAACAGGTGAGCACCTCCCAGGTGGAACGGGCGGCGGGGTCGCGATCAAACACGACGGCGATGTTTTCACGTAGGCGCGCAAACATGCAGGGCTCTGGGCAAATTGAAAGTCCGAGTATTTTACTCGACTACTCGTATTGACGGAATTGGCCTGGACACAAAAATGCAAAACGGCGAGTTGCCTCGCCGTTCTGTTCATGCCCAAGCCGCAAAGGCTTAGTGGTGGTGACCGTGTGCGCCGTGCACGTGGCCATGGGCAATTTCTTCCTTGCTGGCGGCACGCACTTCACCGACGGTGGCCACAAAACGCAGGCGCTTGCCGGCCAGTGGGTGGTTGCCATCGACCACGACCTTGCCATCGGCGATATCGGTAATCGTGAACAGCATCACATCGCCCGATTCAGGATCATCGGCTTCAAGCGTCATGCCGACTTCGATTTCCTTGGGGAAAATGTCCTGCGGTTCGATGCGGACGAGATCAGCATCGTATTCGCCGAAGGCATCATCGGGTTCCATGGTCACATCGATCTTGTCGCCACTCTTCTTGCCTTGCAGGGCTTCTTCAACCACCGGGAAGATGCCATCGTAGCCGCCATGCAGGTACACCATCGGCTCGTCGGCTTCGGTCTTGTCGAGCAGCTGGTTTTCCGCGTCGTACATTTCATATTGCAGGGCGACAACGGCGTTCTTGGCGATTTCCATGGGGTTTTCCTTCGGAGGGATGCGGCGGGAAATCCCTAGGCATCAAGTTGCTGAATGAGCTTGAGCACGTCGGCGGCATGGCCGCGCGGCATGACATTGTAGAGCGCGTGCCGCAGCACGCCATCTCGGTCGACAATGAATGTCGATCGGATCGTGCCGTATTTTACCACGCCGTTGCGCTCCATCTCCCGCAGTGTGCTGTAGCTGCGCGACACTTCGTAATCGGTATCCGATAACAAGCGCACCAGCAAACCATGCTTGTCGCGAAATTCCTCATGGCAGAACGGGTCATCCAGGCTCACACCCAGTACCACCGCATCCTGTTTCGCAAAGCGATCAGCCAGATCGGAAAACTCGATGGCTTCCACCGTACAGCCGGGATCATCATCACGATGATAGAAGTACAGCACTACGCGCTTCTTGCCGCGGTAATCGGAGAGTTTGACCGTTTCCATCGCGGCGTCGGGCAACTCGAAATCGGGTGCGGGTCCGCCGGGTTCCAGCATATATCGCCTCCTTCTGGGGCCAGCGGGCGTTGCTTGGCCATCGTGCGGGGATCGCGGCAAGCAAACGTCAGCAGACCCTAAACGTGCCGAGATGAGATAATCGCGGCCTTCACGATTTTCTATATAGCCCAGATGCCCAATCCGCCACTTGGCAATCTGACCGCTGAGCAGTTCCTCGCCGACTACTGGCAAAAGAAACCACTGCTGATCCGTCAGGCCGTCACCCGATTTGACTGGTTGCCCGAACTTGCCGACCTGATCGCCCTTGCGGGCGATGAGGAGGTGGAGTCGCGACTTATCGAACAACGCAAAGGCAAGTGGCTCTGCGAGTCTGGCCCCTTCAAGCCCGCTCGCTTCAAAAAACTGGGCGACAGCGACTGGACCGTGCTGGTACAGAACGTCAATCATCATCAGCGCTTCGCGGCAGAGTTGCTCTACCGATTCGACTTCATTCCGCATGTGCGGCTGGATGATCTGATGATCAGCTACGCCCCGCCCGGTGGCGGCGTCGGCCCGCACTTCGATAGTTATGACGTCTTTCTGTTACAGGTAGGCGGCAGCAAGCGCTGGCAGATTTCGGGGCAGACCGATCTGACGCTCGTCGACGGTGCGCCACTCAAGATCCTTGAGCGTTTCGAACCTGAGCAGGAATGGGTACTTGAGCACGGTGACATGCTCTACCTGCCACCCAAATATGCGCACAA
The DNA here is from genome assembly GCF_027257935.1 of Chitinimonas sp. BJYL2. Taxonomy (NCBI): domain Bacteria; kingdom Pseudomonadati; phylum Pseudomonadota; class Betaproteobacteria; order Neisseriales; family Chitinibacteraceae; genus Chitinimonas; species Chitinimonas sp. BJYL2. Next base: position 100,217 of record NZ_JANZKW010000006.1, read on the forward strand.
CGGCGTCGCCATCGAAGCGGGCCAGACCTGGTCCATCGGCTTTCGGGCGCCCACGGCCACCGAGCTGGGCGGCGCCTTTCTCGATTACCTGCGCGACCGTATCGATCTGGATGGCCTCTACGCCGACCCGGATCTGCAACGCCCGGCCGACCCCGCCAGAGTGCCCGATGATTTTATCCGTCGTGTCGCCGGCATGCTGGCGCAAATCCGCTGGGATGAAGCCGAGGTGCGCGACTTTGTCGGCCGCTACTTCAGCGAACCCAAATCGCATGTGTTCTACGACTCACCTGATGAGTTGCTGACAGAAAAGGCCTTTGCCAAGGCCGTCACCAAGCAGGGTGTGGCGCTGGATCTCAAATCGGTCATGCTGTTCGATAGCGAGCGGGTCTACATCAACGGCGACGCACTGGATGCCGACACCGCAGCCTTCCCTGCCCTGCACCAGCTTGCCAATCAGCGCAGCCTCCCCGCCGCCAGCTATCCGCCAGCGGTACTCGACGCCCTGTTTGCCTGCTACGAATACGGTTACCTGCACCTGGCAGAAGGCTGAGGGCAGCGGCCTCCCTGCCAGGCCGCCCCTTCCCCCAGCACCTTGCCCCTTACCTCAGACTCATTGCCTACCATGTCCAAACACGCCTTCCCCACCGATTGCCCCTGCGGCTCCGGCAAGCCTTACAAGGATTGCTGCTTCCTGTACCACATGGAAAAGGAAACCGCGCCAACGGCCGAAGCGCTGATGCGTTCGCGCTATGCCGCTTTTGTGCTCAAGAAGGCGGATTACCTGCTGTTCAGCTGGCACCCCGATACGCGCCCTCAGACACTGGACTTCGAGGGTGACACGGCCAAGTGGGTGGGCCTGAGCATCATCGCCACCGAAGGGGGCGGCGTACACGACAATGAAGGCACAGTGGAATACGTGGCGCGCTTCAAGATTGGCGGCAAAGCCGCCAAGGTAGCCGAGAAAAGCCGCTTCCAGCGCGTGAAGGGCTGGTGGAAATACGTGGACGGCGAGATGGAAGAGTAAGTACGCATCGCCCGGCGCCAAAGCAAGCATTTGCTTGGCACCGCATCCCCTGCTAGCTTGAAATCACCGGCCGCCGTCGCAGGTGCGGCCGGTCATCCCAACCGGAATCAAGATCGCAAGGGGAGCACCTATGGATTACGTAGCACAAGCCCGTTTTCCACAGAAGCATCCGGCCAGTCTGCTGATGGTCGGTCTGCTGCACGCAGGTATCGTGTACGGCCTGGTTTACGGCCTGCAGCATGGCAGCACGCTGGTCAGCACCGTACTTCAGCCCGTGACCCTGGTGCCGGATCAACCTAAACCCAAGGTTGAGCCCGCGCCAGTCAAGATGCCCCTGCCCACAACACGGGTCGATATCCGTATCGCACCGATTGACCCGCCACCCATCGCCCCCAGTGTACCTGTCATGCCGGACACCCTCCCGGCCACGCCGCCCGCAACCGGACAGGCCGCACCCATTGGTCAGGTCGACGCACGACCTGCCGGCCCACCGCTTACCCCTTCGGTGGCATGCAGCAATTACGGCGAGATCCAGACCATGCTTGGCGATAAGTTGCCCATCGTGGCCGACAAGGCGGATTTCGCCGCACGCGGCATCAGTCAGTTCGACATGCTGGTGCAGGTACTCGTCGGCGCCCATGGCGAGATCAAGTCCGCCCAGGTGCGCAGCACCACCCATGCCTACGCGAGCAGTGCCATGCAGGGCACGGTGCTGGCCAGCATGCGCAGACTCAAGTGCGCAGGTCAAGGCGTGGACATGAACATGCAGGTGCCGCTGAGCTTTTCGCTGATTGATTGACTTACCTTGATACCCGGTAGGACCGGTCCACGCCGTGCCTACCGGGTCTACCGCGTGATTCGCCAGAGCACACCGGGCTACGAATCGCTAAAATCCGCGCATTCCCCACCTTGCCGCAAGCCCCCCCTGATGGTCTTGCGGCCCGTCCGGACCTGCGCCATGCCCAAACTGCATATTTCCACCGCTTTTGATTCCGGTTCCATCGAGGTTGTCAGCCTTGACGATCACCGCGATATCCAGCTGCGTATCAAGCCTGATAACGCCAGCGAATTCGCCCAGTGGTTCCACTTCCGCCTGCAAGGCGCAGCCGGCCTGCCGGTGACCTTGCGTTTCCTCAATGCCGGCAGCAGTGCCTACCCGGACTGGCATGGCTACCGTGTGGTGGCCAGTTACGATCGCCAGCACTGGTTCCGCATCGATACCGAATTCGATGGCCAGGTCATGAGCGCTTCGCTCACGCCGTACACCAACAGCATTTACTTTGCGTACTTCGAGCCCTACTCCTGGGAACGCCATCTCGATCTGCTGGGCTTTGCCGCAGGTTCGGACAAGGTCGAGGTCGAGCACCTGGGCGCCACGCTCGATGGTCGCGACATGAACGTGCTGCGCATCACCAATGAAGAAAGCAGCGTGCCCGTGGAGCACCGCAAGCAGGTCTGGCTCATCGCACGCCAGCATCCTGGCGAAACCATGGCCGAGTGGTTCGTGGAAGGATTCCTCGAACGGCTGCTCGATGGCGATGATCCGGTCAGCCGCGTGTTGCTGGACAAATGTGTATTCCATGTCGTGCCCAACATGAATCCCGATGGCTCGGTGCGGGGCAATCTGCGCACCAACGCTGCTGGTGCCAACCTTAACCGCGAATGGGGTACCCCCACGCTGGCTCGCTCCCCCGAGGTCTATCTGGTACGCGAGAAGATGCGCGAGACCGGCGTCGATCTGTTTCTGGATGCCCACGGCGATGAGGCCCGTCCCTACAACTTTGTGGCAGGCTGCGAGGGCAACCCCGGCTACACGCCGCGCCTGCATCATCTGGAAGAAGCGTTCAAGGCGGCCTGGATTGCTGTCTCGCCCGATTTCCAGGACGTGCATGGTTACGACAAGGATGCACCGGGCGAAGCCAATCTGACCCTCGCGACCAACTGGGTCGGTCAGCATTTCGATTGCCTGAGCTACACCATCGAGATGCCGTTCAAGGACAACGCCAACCTGCCCGACGAGGAATACGGCTGGAGTGGCGAGCGCTCCAAGAAGCTGGGTGCAGGCGTGCTGAATGCGGTCTACAGCGTGATCGACACGGTGCGCTGACATGAGCCAGCCCAACGAAACGGTCCACTACTACCGCCATACCGATGGCGGCCTCTACAGCTTTGTGGCCCACGCAAGGTCGGCTGATACCACCGGCCCGCTGGTGGTCTACGAACATCTGTGGCCGTTTGACCAAGGCCTGTGGGTACGCGACCGCACCGAGTTCGAAACCCGCTTCACACCCTGTACCAAGGCTGAAGTCGATGCCGCCATGCAGGGCAAGCGCGACGAAGCCCAGGCAGCGGTCAATGCCGCCAAGGCCGCGCGCCGGGCAGCCAAAGGCGCATGAGCGCGTCGCTGTACCCGGCCGTTCAGGCCGCGATTGCCGAAACCGACCCCGAAGCCAAGGCAGCTGCTGCCACGGCGCTGTGGACGCAGTGGCAGCGCGGTGAGCTGAACGCCGGGCACGGCTGGTCGGCACCCGCTACGACGCCGGGCCGGCCAGCCCGGCCCGAGCTGGTGCACCCACAGCAGCTGTCGCACCGCAAACTCGGCTCGCCAGGTGGCCGCGCGGCGCTGATCCACGCGATTGCGCATATCGAGTTCAACGCCATCAATCTGGCCCTCGATCACGCCGCCCGCTTTGCCGGCATGCCCGCCGACTACTACGCAGACTGGTTGCGCGTGGCGGCCGAGGAAGCATTGCATTTCCGGCTGCTGCGCCAGCATCTGCACACACTGGATGCCGACTACGGCGACTTCCCGGCCCACAACGCGCTCTGGGAGATGGCCGAACGCACGGCGGATGATGTGCTGGCACGCATGGCGCTGGTACCGCGCCTGCTCGAAGCACGAGGACTGGATGTCACGCCCGGCATGCAGGCACGCCTGCTCGCCGCCGGGGATACCCAAGCCGCGGCCATACTCGACATCATCTTCCGCGACGAAGTCGGCCATGTGGCGGTAGGCAACCGCTGGTTCCGCCACCTTTGTCACGAACGTAACCTCGACCCGGTGGCCGAGTTCCGTCGCCTGCTGCGCAGGTACCGCGCCCCTCGGCAGATCGGGGAGCTGAATATCGAAGCCCGCCTGCGGGCGGGCTTCGAGACCAGTGAACTGGATGCACTACGGGATTACTCGGTCAACGGCTGAACCAGCGAATCCGGCGGGTCTAGCAGGGTGCCAATAAGGCTGCAGGCCGCATTGCACCAATGATGCTGGCGGCGCAATGCGCTGCGCTTATTGCACCCTAGGGGGCGGCTTGTTGCCCTACATGCAGCGCAAGTGCGCTGTTGCTGGGCAGACTCAGGCTGGCCATGCCATCGGCGGCGACGGTTACCGCTTGACCGGTACACACCCCGCTGGCCATCAGACCCGTCAGCACATCACAGTACTTGCCGGCGGGCAGCCCGGTCTGGAACGCGCGGCTCAGCGCCGAGGCTTCGCGGTTGATAGCCACAAAACCCTTGGTCCCGCGCGAGAATGCAATCGCATTGGCGCCGTTATCCCACCAGTTGGTCATTGACGTGCCGGCCACGGCACGACGGAAGCCCACCATATTGGCCACGGCGCGGTCGCGGTGCTCACACACCCATTGGCCTGTCGTCGCCGCTTCCACCGAGGCCGCACAGGCCAGCGCTCCTGCTGGCGGGCCCGCATCACGACCGGCCAGACTGCTACGGTCAAAACCGTAGCCCGACAGAATCGACGGGTAGCCATACGACTGCGCCAGCATCCAGACATTGGCCAAACGCCAGATGGCGCCATCGCGGTAACCCAAACCGGGGTTGCCCGTATCCCGCGCCGTATCGTGGTTTTCAAGGAATACCACCGCCTTGTCGGCCGGCATCAGCCCCCAGGCAGCGGCCGAGAACTGGGCGCCCGCCGGGCCGGCCGGATTGAGTTCGGCCAGTTTCTGGCTGCCCTTTTGCAGGAACTTGTCGCTGACGCCACGGAACTTGAACTCGGTAATATCCGAAGCCCCACCCGAGCCGTAGGCCAAACCAAAGTAGTCGGACTTCTGGACCGCCTCACCACCGTAATCGATCACTTCGGCAAAGTAGTACGGCAACGGCTTGCCCTCGGCCGCCAGCGTCTGGTTCACCTTGGCGAGAATCGCGTTGAGCTCCACGGGCTGGATATGCTTGGCCGCATCGATGCGGAAACCGGCCACGCCCAAACGGGCTAGCGCCAGCAGGTAATCCGCGAGCTTTTGCTGCACGCTGGCCGAGCCGGTGTCCAGGTCCGCCAGCCCGACCAGCTCGCAATCCTGCACATTGGCCACGCTCTGGTAATTGTTGACGCCACAAGTCGCGTGGAAATCTGCCTGGGCAAACAGGCCCGGATAGTTGTACTTGGTGTACGCCGTTCCCGCCGTGCCCGTTCCACTGCCCGCGGTCATATGGTTTATTACCGCATCGGCGTAGATCGCCACACCCGCCGCCTTGCACCGCCCCACCATATCGACAAACTCGGCGCGGGTACCAGAGCGGCTCTTGTCGAGGCTATGGCTGACGGGCTGGTAGCGGGTCCACCATGCACTGCCCGCAATATGTTCCTGAGGCGGAGAAATCTGTACTGCCTGGTAGCCACGCGGACCCAGCACAGTCTCGCACTCGGTGGCGATGTCCGCCCACTTCCATTCAAACAGATGCACCATCACATCACCGGCTGCAGCGTGGCCGCTGGCGCGATAGGTGGGGTCCAGTACCGGGCGGGTCGGTGGGGTCGGGTTGGGTGGCGGCGTCTGGGGCGGTGTAGTTCCACTCCCTCCAGCGCTACCTGATCCACCACCGCCTCCACAGGCGAATAGCAACGACAACAGGGCGATACTCGCCCAGCGGGTTTTGACTTGCATGGCTCACTCCGATTATCTGTAGTTTTGTTTCAAGCATCGGTTTGGCGATGATCAGCAGCTTGCACGGGGTAGTCAAACCGCATTCACTACATACGCCGCAACTGTGGCTGCTATGGTGAGTAGGGCCTCCATCGGCACCGTGGCTTGGCGTTATCCCGCGCCGACACCGTACGTTGATGCCGGGACGACCCGACGCCCAGACCCCGGCGGCCTGCGCGCCATGTTCATGACCCCTACATCGCCACGATCCCGACGCCATGCTCTATGTCATCTCACGCCTGCTGATGCTGGCCATGCTGACCGCGGTGGTTCAGGCCACCCCCATCCGGCTCTGCCACGATGACGAAACCGTCCGTAGCGACCCGTCCGCACACCTCATCCTGATGCGCGAACTCCAGCGGCAGTCGGGCCACGCTATCCAGCTGCATGGCCGCGCCTGGACCCGCTGCCTGGCAGAACTGCGCGCCGACGTCTGGGATGGCGCGGTGGGCGCCTCTTTCACGCCGGAGCGGGCGGAGATGGCGATCTACCCGATGAAGGCGGGTCAGCCCGATGCGGCGTTGAGCCTCAATATCGATAGTTACAGCCTGTATCGGCTGCGGGAGGGGACCGCCAGTTGGGATGGTCAGCGTTTCAGCGGCATCCACGGCCTGGTGGGTGTGCAGCGAGGCTATTCGATCATGAATGACCTGCAAGCCGCCCAGCTGACACTGGACCCCAGCGCCAGCTCAGCCGGGGACAATCTGCGCAAATTGCTGGCGGGCCGCCTTGTCGCGGCGGTGCTGCTATCCAGCGATGCGGAATATGCCATCCAGCAGCATCCCGATTTCCAGCAGCGCATCCTGCGCATCGACCCGCCGGTCGTCGTCAAGCCGTTCTATCTGGTTTTTTCACGCCGTTTCGCCCGCCAGCACCCTGATGTGGTCCAGCAACTCTGGCAAACCCTGCCCGCCGTGCGGGATTCGGCTGCCGTGCGCAAGGCCCAGATGGCACTGCGGCGCAAGTAGGCTCGCGGTTATAATCGACCTTCTCCTTCCGCCGCTTCCCCGGAGTCTTCCATGACCGCCATCCGTCAGCAGGATTTCATCGACAGCATTGCCGATGCGCTGCAATACATCTCCTACTACCACCCCAAGGACTACATCGACGCCTTGGGCAAGGCCTACGAGCTGGAGCAATCGCCGGCTGCCAAGGACGCCATCGCGCAGATCCTCACCAACAGCCGTATGTGCGCCGAAGGCCACCGCCCGATTTGCCAGGACACCGGCATCGTCTGCGCCTTCGTGAAGATCGGCATGGGCGTGAAGTGGGACGACGCCACGATGAGCATCGAGGACATGGTCAACGCCGGTACGCGCAAAGCCTATCTGCACCCCGACAACAAGCTGCGGGCTTCGGTGCTGGTGGACCCGGCCGGCAAGCGCCTGAATACCAAGGACAACACCCCCGCCGTCACCCATATCGAACTGGTGCCCGGCAACACGGTGGAAGTGCACATCGCCGCCAAGGGCGGTGGCTCGGAGAACAAATCCAAGTTTGCGATGCTTAACCCGTCCGACAGCATCGTGGACTGGGTGCTCAAGACCGTGCCGCTGATGGGCGCCGGCTGGTGCCCGCCAGGCATGCTGGGTATCGGCATTGGCGGCACCGCCGAGAAAGCCATGCTGCTGGCCAAGCGCTCGTTGATGGACCCGATCGACATCCAGGAACTGATCGCCCGCGGCCCCAACAACCGCGTCGAGGAGCTGCGTCTGGAGCTGTACGAGAAGGTCAATGCGCTGGGCATCGGCGCGCAGGGCTTGGGTGGTCTCGCCACCGTGCTCGACGTGAAGATCTACGACTACCCGACCCACGCCGCCAGCCTGCCGATTGCGATGATTCCGAACTGCGCGGCCACCCGCCATGTGCATTTCGAACTCGACGGCAGCGGCCCGGCCGAACTCGAAGCCCCCAAGCTCGAAGACTGGCCGCAAGTGACCTGGAAACCCGCAGCCGACGCTACCCGTGTGGACCTGAACAGCATCACCCAGGCACAGGTTGCCAGCTGGAAGCCGGGCCAGACCCTGCTGCTCAACGGCAAGCTGCTGACCGGCCGCGACGCCGCCCACAAGCGTATGGTCGACATGCTCAACAAGGGCGAAAAGCTGCCCGTCGATTTCGCTGGCCGGTTCATCTATTACGTCGGCCCGGTTGACCCGGTACGTGACGAAGTCGTCGGCCCGGCAGGCCCCACCACCGCCACGCGCATGGACAAGTTCACCGAGCAGGTGCTGGCGCAAACCGGTCTACTGGGCATGATCGGCAAGGCCGAACGCGGCCCGGCCGGCCTGGACGCCATCAAGAAACACCAGTCGGTGTACCTGATGGCCGTGGGCGGCGCGGCCTACCTGGTCTCCAAGGCCATCAAGGGCGCCAAGGTGGTGGGCTTTGAAGACCTGGGCATGGAAGCCATCTATGAGTTCGACGTGGTTGATATGCCTGTTACCGTCGCCGTCGATTCGCAAGGCACCTCGGTGCACAAGACCGGCCCTGCCGAGTGGCAGGCACGCATCGGCAAGATTCCGGTCGCCACGGTCTGATCCGGCAATGCCCCGAAAACCCGGCCTTGTGCCGGGTTTTTTTCATGCCACGCTAACGGGCACTCTGCCTTGTCTGCGCAGACCCGAGACAGATCACCAAGCAGCTAGGCCAGCCAGCCGCGCTAGTCTATAAATCAGCGGCCCGTTGGCGTTAGCACGCCACACGGCGCGCAAACGAGCCAAGTTGTCGCGTCGTGCATCGCCCATGCACTGCTACACTGGCCGCTGAGCGCGGTGTGACACAGCTGGAGGAAGCCGTGCACGCCAGAAACTCCCCGTCAGCCCGATCAAGCCACAAAGCGCCATGGACAAGAGCCCGCATATCCTGATTGCCGACGATTATCACCAGATGCGTCTGGCCGTTCAGCACGTGCTGAGCGAAATGCAATTACACAATGTACACGTTGCCACCCACGGTGCCGAAGCCCGGCAGATGCTGGAAACCGTACCGGTATCGCTGATCATTGCCGACTGGAACATGCCCGGCATGAACGGCTACGACTTGCTGTGCTGGTGCCGTAACGACCCGCATTACAAGGACATTCCGTTCATCCTGCTGACTGCGGAATCGGGACGCGAATCCCTCAAGCAAGCCATTGATGCCGGGGTCAGTGATTACCTGGTCAAGCCCTTTACGGCAGCCACCTTGCGCAGCCGGGTGTTGCGCCAGCTGGCGCCCCAGTCGCAAATGCGCCAGCGGGCTGTCATGCCCACTACGCCAGCCTCGGCCGAAGTACCAGTGCTGGGACTGGATGTGCCGCTGGATACGCGGACCCTGCGCGCCACCGTGCTGGTGGTGGATGATGTGCCGACGAATATCGAAGTGATGGCCGGCGTACTCAAGCAGGATTACGCCATCAAGGTGGCCACCAACGGTCCCAAGGCACTGGAAGTGGCACGGGGCGCGCAGCCGCCGGACATCATCCTGCTTGATGTGATGATGCCGGACATGGACGGCTACGAAGTCTGCCGCCAGCTCAAGGCTGACCGACGCACGCGGGATATTCCGGTGATTTTCCTGACCGCCAAGGATCAGACCGACGATATGGTCGATGGCTTTGCGCTGGGGGCTGTGGACTATGTGGTGAAGCCGGCGCAGCCCGAAGTCATGCGCGCACGCATCAATACCCATCTGCGGCTGAATCAGGCCTTGCACGAGTTGCGGCGGCAGAATCAGGTGCTGGCCGATAACGCCCGCCTGCGTGACGATATCGAACGCATTACCCATCACGATCTACGCAACCCGATCGCCGCCGTGGCGCAAACCGCCGAGTTGATGCAGCTGGATGCCGAGCTGCAACCGCAGCAGCGGGAGCGCCTGCAACTGATGGAGGGGGCGGCTAACCACGCCCTGGACCTGATCAACCTGTCGCTCACCCTGTACAAGATCGAGCAGGGCGACTACCAAGCCGAAACCCGGGCGACGGATTTGGGCAAGCTGCTGGAAACCGTGATCGAGGAGATTCGCCTTCAGTTCGCCTGGAAGCCCGTCGATATCCAGAGCGAGTGTCCGGTGCCGCAACAGGCGCTGGCCGAAGCCGCCTTGTTGCGCTCCGTGTTTGCCAATCTGCTCAAGAACGCCGTAGAAGCCTCGCCGGATGACGGCCTCGTCAAAGTGGCGGTATTGCGCGTCGCCGGTGAATGCGTCGTACAGGTCGTCAACCGGGGCGCCGTACCGCTGGCCATCCGGCCACGCTTTTTCGACAAGTACGCCACCCACGGCAAGGCCGATGGCACGGGGCTGGGTACCTATTCAGCGCGGCTGCTGACCGAAGCACAGGGCGGCCGGCTGGAAATGGATTGCAATGACACGCTGGACGAAACCCGCTTGACGCTTTTCTTGCCCGCAGCCTAAAAACGGCCCATGACCTCTCGTCAGCTTATCGTCCGCATCCTGATCGTCACTCTGCTGTACTGGCTGGCGGCTCAGCTCGGGCTGGCCTTCGCCAGAAACGGTTACCTGACGCCCGTTTGGCCCCCGGCCGCAGTCGCCTGTGCGGCGCTACTGATCTACGGTCCGCGCGCCCTGATCGGTGTGGTGGTGTATGTCTATCTGGACTACGCCACCGCAACCACCATTACCACCGAACGCCTGCTGCGTGGCCTGATCGAGCCCGTGTGCATCATGATCACCGCCTTCCTGCTCTATCAGGCGGGGCGACGGGCGCAGTTCGATCTGGCCTTGCGCAGCGTGCGCGCCAACCTGATGGTAACCGGCGTCGGCCTGATCTACGCGGCGCTCAACGGCTGGCTGGCAACGCTCGGTTACTGCGGTCTGGCACAGATTCCCCGCTGCGAGCAGGATGGCTGGCTGAGCCACTGGTTCCAGTTCAGCCTGGGCGATGTATTCGGTATCTGGATCTGTCTGCCGGCCCTGCTGTCCTGGACCTTGCGGCTGGACCCATACGCCCGCGCCCAGCTTCCCCACAGCGAAAACTACCGGCTGATCTCGCTGAAAATGACGCGCACCCAGCTGGTGTACATCACTTGCGGTCTGGTCTGTGCGCTGGTGGCCTGGTGGTACACCCGCCACGCCGCGTTGCCGGTGAATGTGGTGGGTTTCCTTGCCCTGCCCCTGCTGGTCTGGGCCGCTCTGCGCTTCCCGCCGCTGTTCGTGCATTCGGCCATCCTGATTACCGGCCTCATTACCATCAGCCTGCAGCTCACGGCCAACACGCCGGTGCCCACCGATCTCCCGGCGCATCTGGCGTCCCTGTGTCTGTTCCTGCTGAGTCTCTCCATGCTGACCTTGCTGGTCACCGTGGTGGTGCAGCAGCAGCGTGATCTCGCCACCACCATGGCCTATCGGGCCGAGCAGGAACGCACTGCCTTGATCCTGTCTGCAGCACCCGAGGCCATCGTCAGCATCGATGGTCGCGGCCTGATCAGTTACTGGAACCCGGCGGCCGAACGGATTTTTGGCTGGCGGGCCAGCGAAGTCATCGGCAAGCAGGTCCATGCCGTGCTGCCGCCCCCAAATCTGCGTGAAGTGGCTGACGTGGGTCTGGCGCGCTTCTTCCAGACGGGCCAGGGACCGCTGCTCGGCAATGTCGTCGAGGTCGAAGCCCGCCATCGGGATGGTCATATCGTACCCATCGAACTGGCCCTCACCGGCTACCGGGATGGCCGAGAGTGGCGGGCCACGGCCTTCGCGCGGGATATCAGCGAGCGCAAGCGCACCGAGGCCGCACTGGCCGCCGCCGAGGTCAAGGCACGCGAGCTGACCGACAGGTTGCCGCTGGCCGTATTCCAGCTTCGTTTTGTGGACGATGAGCCGCGGATTAGTTTTGCCAATGCGCAGTGGCAGGAATTCGGCCCCTCACCGGAATCCATCATCGCCGATCCGCAGCAGATTTTCGGGCTGATCGTCGACGGTGATCTGGCCAATGTGCGCGAGTCCATGCGTGCAGCCCTGCGTACCAACCACCCTTGGGAGCAGGCTTTCCGCATCCGCCGCTGCGACGGTGTACAGCGCTGGGTTTGGGGTGAGGCGCGCCCCAGCATCGGTTCGGGCGGCGAGATCGTCTGGAACGGCTTCTGGCAGGACATCACCGAGAACCAGCGCTCCGCAGCCGAGCTAGCCGCCGCCCGCGATCAGGCACAGGAATCCCGGCGGCGACTGATCGATCTGTCCGATGCCCTGCCGCTGGCCATCTACCAGCTGCGTCTGGAGCTGGATGGCCGGCTCAACTATGTGTTCGCCAGCGCCAAGGTCAAGGATATCCTCGGCGTGGATTTCCACGAGCTGCGCGATGACGTAACGGCCCGCTGGCGCAATGTGTTCGAGGGCGATCTCGAAGCCTCGCAGACCATCCTGCGCCGCGCCGTGGCCAACCGGACCGGCACCGATTTCGACCACCGGATCAAGATTGGCGACAGCATCCGCTGGGTTCATTCACGCGCGGTATGCAGCATGCAGCAGGATGGCAGCTGGGTCTGGAACGGCTTCTGGATGGATGTGACCGAAGCACGCGAACAGGCCGAAGACTTGCAGCTGGCCATGACCCAGGCCGAGGAGGCCACGCGCGCCAAATCCATGTTCCTCGCCAATATGAGCCATGAGATCCGCACCCCGATGAATGCGGTGATCGGCATGGCGCACCTGGCCCTCAAAACCGAACTGACGGCCAAGCAACGTGATTACATCGACAAGATCCACACGGCCGGCGTCTCGCTGCTGGGCATCATCAACGACATCCTCGACTTCTCCAAGATCGAGGCCGACAAACTGGATCTCGAACTGGTCGACTTCAATCTGGATGACGTGCTCGCGAATGTCTCGGTCGTCACGGCCCAGCGCGCGCAGGACAAGGGGCTGGAGTTCCTGTTCGAGATTCCGCCCAGCGTACCCCGCCGTCTCAGTGGCGATCCGCTGCGGCTGGGCCAGGTGCTGATCAATCTGGTCAATAACGCGGTGAAGTTCACCGAAGCAGGCACCGTCACCATCCGCGCCGCCTTGCTTGAACAGGATGAGCAATCCGTCCAGCTCGCTTTCAGCGTTAGCGATACCGGTATCGGCATGTCCCCCGAGCAGCAGGGCCGTCTGTTCCAGGCCTTCACGCAGGCCGATGGCACCACCACGCGGCGCTTTGGCGGCACGGGCCTTGGCCTCAGCATTTCACGCCGGCTGGTAGAGCTGATGGGTGGCCAGATCACGGTGGAAAGCACGCCGGGCCAAGGTTCATGCTTCCGCTTTACCGTGAAACTGGGACTCCCCAAGACCAGCGAACGCGGTTACATCCTCCCGACCATGCTCAACAACCTCCGCATCCTGGTGGTGGATGACAACGCAGCAGCACGCGATATGCTGGTCGGCGCACTCGATTCCATGCCCCTGCGCGTTGATGCGGTCGAATCCGGCATCCGGGCGCTGGCGGCAATCCGTCAAGCCGATGCACAGGACGACCCATACCGTATCGTGCTCACCGACTGGCAGATGCGCGATCTGGACGGCATCGAGCTGGTCCGCAAGATCAAGGTACCGGATCAGCTCGCGGTCTTGCCCCATATGGTGATGGTGACGGCATTCGGCCGCGAGGAAATCCGCCACCGCGCCGAAATGGCCGGGGTAGACGCCTTCCTGCTCAAGCCGGTCAATCGTTCCACCCTGATCGACACCCTGGTCACGCTGGTCGGCTGCGACGACGATCCGGGACACAGCGGCAATGCGCCCATCGGCGACATGCCGGCAGGCCAGCGCGTGCTGCTGGTGGAGGACAACGAAGTCAATCAGCAGATTGCCCGCGAGCTGCTGGAAAGCTTTGGTCTTGATGTCGATGTGGCCGGGAATGGCCGGGATGCCATCACCCGGCTCCACGGTGTGGCGCCCGATCATTACGCCCTGCTGTTCATGGACCTGCAGATGCCGGTCATGGATGGCCATGAGGCCACCTTGGCCATTCGTACCGATACCCGCTATGCCGCCTTGCCCATCGTGGCCATGACCGCACACGCCATGATTGAGGAGCGCGAGCGTTGCCTCGCCGAGGGCATGCAGGATCACATCAGCAAACCGATTGATCCCGAGCAGCTTCGCGCTTGCGTGCTGCGCTGGATCGGCGCCCGGCATGTCGAGACGCCGGCCACCGTGCTCCCGGCCGGCGACGAACTGAGCCATATCGCCGGACTGGATGCACGTGCCGGCATACGGCGCGTTTCGGGCAACACGGCGCTTTACCGCCGCCTGCTGGGCCAGTTCGCCAGCCGCTTTGCCACCAGTGCCGCAACAGTCCGCACCCAGTTGGCGAGCGACCGAACCGAAGCCGAGCGGGAAGCACACTCGCTGCGCGGTACTGCCGCCAATCTGGGTGCCGATGATCTGGCCGAGCTGGCCGGCGAAATCGAGGAAGCCATCCGCGACGGCGCCGCAGCTGAAGATCTGGAGGCCGGGCTGGTCAAGCTGGACTTGGCGCTATCTGCACTCTGCGGCGAAATCGCGACCCTGGATGCGCCCGATGCGGCCCAGGTCGATACCCGCGTCAGCCCAGCCAGCGCCGCCTCACGCCTGTCGCGCCTGCTGCAGGACAATGACGGCGAAGCGCAAGACTGGCTCTACGATCACGGCGCCCTGCTGCGCACCACACTGGGCGACAGCTTCGGGGCGGTGGAACAGGCCGTGCGCCAATACGACTACGATGCCGCCCATGCCCTGCTGATTGCGCTGACTGCGCGCGCAGGCATAACGCTGCATGCCGATACTCTGGACGAATCCGCCACATGAGCCACCCAACGGTAAGCCAGGAACCCTGGCGGTCTACTTTTCAGACTGCGCTGACGCGCATGCGTGACGATCCCGTCGCCACCATGCAGACCGGCGAGCAGATGCTGGCCGAAGGCAAGGCGCAAAACGACATCGCACAACAGCTTTATGGCGAGCTGACCATTGCCTTGAGCCAGTATTTTGCCGATGGCAGCCGCAGCAACGAGGCCGCCCTGCGCGATCTCAACCAGCGCTTTACCGCACTGCAGTGTCGCGACGGCATGCTGCTGGCCCGCTTTGGCATGATTGCGGTCCAGCGCGTGATGGGCCGCATTGAAGAAGCCTACCGTCTTGGCCATGAGCTGCTGCTGCCCGCCATCCCCGAGGAACACAGTCTGGCCTCCGTGCTGGCCCTCAATACCATGGGCATCGTGGCGCAGGAAGCGGGGGTGACCGACGAGGCGATCCGCCATTTCTATGCAGCCCTCGATGCCGCGCGTGCACTCGACATGCAGGCACGGGTAGCCCAGATCACCTGCAATATCGGGGAACTGTTCTATATCTGCGGTAACGCCGAAGACGGCGAGACCATGCTGTGGGAGGCAAGGGAAATTGCCAAACGCTGCGGCGAGCGCTGGCTGCTGCCCTTTGTGAGCTTTGTGCTCGCCCTGTGCAAACTCTCGCGCGAAGACGTCGATGGCGCGCACGAGGTCATTGCCGAATTCATTGATGCCGGCATCGACACCTTGCAGACCACGCCGTCGAACCGGGGATTCTTTCTGGCAGTAGCTGCCTATACGCTGAGCCAGCGGAATGAACTGGACCGCGCCGAGCAGCTTTGTCAGCTGGCGCTGGCCAATATCGATACCTACGAGCAGCGGCACCTCAAACCCTATTCCTGGTGGGCAAGTGGTCATTTGCACCATGCCAGGGGCCGCCTCCCCGAGGCGATCCGGGATCTCAACCGGGCCATCGATGAGAACAGCGACATGGGCTATGTATTCATGCCCATGAAGGCGACAGCCGAACTGGCGCAGATTCATGAATCCCGTCAGGACTGGCCTGCCGCCCTCGCCGACTACAAGCGCTACCATGCCCTGTTCGAACGCGCCCAGGGTCAGGCCACCCGCACCAAGCTGCAGGTGGTGCGCATCCAGAGTGATCTGCGCGAAGCCGAGGCCGCGCGCCGGCTGGCCGAAGAAGCCACGCGCGCCAAATCCATGTTCCTCGCCAACATGAGCCACGAAATCCGCACGCCGATGAACGCAGTGATCGGCATGTCGCATCTGGCACTCAAGACACCCTTGTCGCCCAAGCAGAAAGACTATCTGCAAAAGATCCACGGCTCGGCCGTGTCACTGCTGGGCATCATCAACGACATCCTCGACTTCTCCAAGATCGAGGCCGGGAAGCTGGATCTGGATGTCTCCGACTTCGCCCTGAGCGACGTGATCAACCGCGTCAGCGATCTCACCGCCAGCCAGGCCGCCGACAAGGGGCTGGACTATCAGGTCACCCTGCCCGCCGACATCCCGCAGCAACTGCGCGGCGATGGCATGCGGCTGGGGCAGGTACTGACCAATCTGGTCAACAACGCCGTCAAGTTCACCGAACAAGGCAAAGTGCAGATCCAGGCCACGCTGGAGCACGAGGACAAACAGGGCGTAAGCCTGCGATTCTCGGTGCAGGACACCGGCATAGGCATGACGCCCGAACAGTGCGGCCGCCTGTTCCAGGCCTTTACGCAGGCAGACGGCACCACCACCCGTCGCTTTGGCGGTACCGGTCTGGGACTCAGCATTGCACGCCGACTGGTGGAACTGATGGGAGGCCGGATCTGGGTGGAAAGCACACCAGCAGTCGGCACGACCTTCCATTTCACCGTACGCATGCAGCGGGGCAGTGCGGCAGAGCGCGTCAGCAGCCACGATGTACGCAGCGCCCTGCCCGACTTCCGGGATATTGCCGTACTGCTCGTCGAGGACAACGATATCAACCAGCAGATTGCGGTAGAGCTGCTGCAAGCCGTCGGCGTGGTGGTTGAGGTGGCCGGCAACGGACAGGAGGCACTCGATCTGCTACGGCTGCATGATCGCCCGCCTTACGATCTGATTCTGCTGGATGTGCAGATGCCCGTGATGGATGGCTTCGAAACCATCCGCGCCATTCGTGCCGACCCCAAACTGGCGGCCCTGCCCGTGGTTGCCATGACCGCTCATGCGATGGTGGATGACCGCCAGCGCTTCCTGGCCGCAGGCATGAACGACCACCTGGCCAAGCCGATCAGTCCCGAGACGCTGTTTGATGTACTGGGACGGTGGACCCGCCAGCGCGAGGTCCACACCCCCAACCCGGCCGAGCCATCGTCCCTGCCCTTGCCGGACATCGACGGGCTCGACACCGCCAGCGGCCTTGCCCGCACGCTCGGCGACCGGGCACTCTATCTGGATCTGCTCGACCGCTTCGCGCAGGAACAGCACGACGTGATGACACGGCTGCATGCGGCCCTGCCCAGCGATCGCGCCCTGGCGCGTCGCCTGGTCCACACCCTCAAGAGCGTGGCAGGCCTGATCGGGGCGAACCGGGTCCAGCTGCTCGCGGACGACATCGAAAACCAGCTGCTCCGTCCCAACAGCCAGGTCGATACAGCACTGCTGCCCAAGCTGGACGCCGAACTCTCGGCCGTGCTGGCTGGCTACCACGCCTTCCGCGATTCACTGGGCGTGGCTGCCCGTGAGCATGTGGAGCTGACCGGGCTGATCGCCCTGCTGCGGGCCCAGGACGGCGAGGCCGTCGACTACCTGGACCAGCACCGCGCCAGCCTCGTACACGCACTGCCCGCGGCAGTGCTGCAACGACTGGAAAAACAGATACGCCAATACAACTACGAAGCCGCACTCGCCACCTTGAGTGCGCAAGCCAGCGCTGTCGCCTGATCACGATTGCGCCTGCCGGAGAGGAACAGAACCATGCCAAACCCGAATGAAACACTGGAAAAGCCAACGATCCTCATCGTTGACGATACCCCCGAGAACATCGCCGTGCTGTCGGCCCTGCTCCGCGACCGCTACAAGACCAAGGTAGCCACCAGCGGCGTCAAGGCGCTCGATATTGCCGCCAGCGAGCCCAGACCGGATCTGATCCTGCTCGATGTGATGATGCCCGAGCTGGATGGCTACGAAACCTGCCAACGCCTCAAAGCCAACCCGCAGACTGCCGACATCCCGGTGATCTTCCTTACCGCCCGTACCCAGGTGGAGGATGAGGAGCTCGGCCTGCAGGTCGGTGCGGTTGACTACATCACCAAGCCCATCAGCCCACCCATCGTGCTGGCGCGCGTGCGCACCCATCTTTCATTGCGCAGTGCCCAGCAATTCCTCAAGGACCAGAACCAGTATCTGGAACACCTTGTCAGCGAGCGTACCCGGCAACTGGCGCAGATGCAGGATGCCACCATTCTGGCCATGGCCAGCCTGGCCGAAACCCGCGATAACGAAACCGGCAACCATATCCGCCGCACCCAGAACTATGTGGCAGCGCTGGCCCGCGCCCTGCAGCCCCACCCCCGGTTCAAGGATGTGTTCACCGACGAGAACATTGACCTGCTCTACAAGTCCGCCCCACTGCACGATATCGGCAAGGTGGGCGTACCTGACCGCATCCTGCTCAAGCCAGCCAAACTGGACCCGGACGAGTGGGAAATCATGAAACTGCACACGGTGTATGGGCGCGACGCCATCATCCAGGTCGAGAAATATCTGGGGGGCAGCAACACCTTCCTTGGCTTTGCCCGCGAGATTGCGCATTACCATCAGGAAAAGTGGGACGGTTCGGGCTACCCGGAGGGGCTCAAGGGCGATGCGATTCCGGCATCAGCACGCCTGATGGCCGTCGCCGATGTCTATGACGCGCTGATCTCCAAGCGCGTCTACAAACCCGCCTTCCCCCATCAGCAAGCGGTCGACCTGATGCGCGAAGGCCGGGGAAGCCATTTCGACCCTGACATCCTCGATGCCTTCCTCGCCATTGAAGCCGAGTTCCTGGCCATCGCTGATCGTTTCCGCGACGCAGAGACCACGCCCGAATGACGCACTGCGGCCAAGCCGGGCAAGATCGCCGCACCAAAGCAAAAGGCCCAGAACGGAAACCGTTCTGGGCCTTGCTGTACTTGGCGGAGAGGGTGGGATTCGAACCCACGGATGCCTTGCGACATCGCCTGATTTCGAGTCAGGTACATTCGACCACTCTGCCACCTCTCCGGCTCGAAGGCGCGCATTGTGGCTAGGCTTGCCCACCTTGTCAACCGTGTCGGCGCAATGATGTGCGTGGCACAATCGCGCCAACCGATTTTCCGGGGGTACCGCATGTGGCGCCTACTCTGTCTGGCCTTGCCGGGGCTGTTGTTGACTGCCTGTGATCGCCTGCCGGCTGCCGATACCGCACGACAGGTTGCACCGTTCAGCGAGTCGGGCGAACTGGTCGTACTGATCCGCAACGGCGCCACCAGCTTCCATGTCGATGCCGAGGGCAAGTACGCGGGCCTGGAATACGACCTGGTCACCCGCTTCAGCCAGCAACTCGGCGTCAAGGTACGCTTCGTGGTGGTGCCCCGTGTATCCGAAATGCCTGACCGGCTAGCGCGCGGAGAAGCCCACCTCGCCGTTGGCATCAGCGCCCCGCCGGCATCCCTGAAACAGGGGCCCCGCTATCTGGACCTGCAAGCCACACTTGTATGCCGCAGCAAAGACCGCCAGCCCCGCAAGCTGGATGAGCTGGGAGGAGGCATCCTCATGGTGGCCAGCGCCTTCACGCACCATCTGGCAGCCACGCTCAAGCAGCACCCGGAACTCAGCTGGCATGAGGCGCAGTATCAGGACACGGAAGAACTCATCGACAAGGTCGAGAGCGGGCTGATCGACTATGCGCTGGTAGATGCCCGCGATGCGGATGTCGCCCGCAATATCCACCCCGGTGTCACCCCCGCCTTTGCAGTAGGGCCACCCCTACCGGTGACCTGGGCCTGGTCCGAAGAGCAGGACGAAGCGCTGGGCGCACCCGTCAAAGCCTTTTTTGACCAGATACGCAAAGATGGCGCATTGGCCCGCCTCACCGACCGCTATTTTGGTCACGCCAACCGGCTGCAGCCGATTGATGCCACCACCTTTCTGAGCCGGCGCATCTCCATCCTCCCCAAGTACCGCCGCCTGTTCATCCAGGCTGAGGCCAGCTACGGCATCGACTGGCGCCTGCTGGCCGCGCTGAGCTATCAGGAGTCCCACTGGGATGCCTTTGCGACCAGTGCTTACGGTGTGCGCGGCATGATGATGCTCACGAACGATACGGCCGACCGGCTGGGCGTCACCAACCGGCTCGATCCGGAGCAAAGCATCATGGGTGGTGCCAAATATGTCGGCATGCTGCGCGATATGCTGCCCTCACGCATACCCGAACCCGATCGCACCTGGCTGGCGCTGGCTTCCTACAATATCGGGACTGCCCACCTGGAAGACGCGCGCATCCTCGCACAGCGCCTCGGCAAAAGCCCGGATGCCTGGAGCGACATGAAAACCGTGATCCCGCTGCTGCGTAACTACGAGTACTTCAGCACGCTCAAGTACGGCTATGCGCGCGGAGGGGAAACCGTGGTGTTCGTGGAGAACGTGCGCAGCTACTACAACATCCTGGTGCGCTTCGAGCAGCCATCCCGACCCATGTTCCCGCCATTCGACGAACAGGTCTCGGTAGAGAATCCAGAGGGTGTGCGCTTGCGTATTGATGCCGAGGAAAAGCAGGGCAGCTAAGCGCAGTGGTGTCCCGGCAGACGGGGGGATCCACTTACCGTCTCGATCCATCCTCCCCCAGGCATTCCCGCTGGCGACCACCACCGAGTCGCACCGGGGCACCGCCATGCTCGGCGGAACAGGCCGGCACGGCTCACGGTTCGGGCGTGCCGGTATCCACCGCACCCTGCCCCAGTTGCTCCCGGGCGGCAGCCGCCAGTATCTGGTACTTCTGGCGGAAGGCATCCAGCGCCTCTTCTTCCAGCATTTCCAGATCCAGCAATGCATTGTGCGCGCCCTGGGTGGCGCGGATCAGCTCGTCCAGCTTGATCTGGATCGCCTCGGTATCCCTGTTCTGCGTGTTCTGGATCAGGAACACCATCAGGAAGGTAATGATGGTGGTGCCGGTATTGATGACCAGTTGCCAGGTATCGCTGAATCCGAACAGGGGGCCGGTGATGATCCAGGTAGCGATCACCATTACCGCCAGAAAAAAGGTCCTGGGTCGGCCGGAAAAGCGTGCAATGGTCTTGGCAAACAGCGAATACCAGGTGGCAGTACGCATGACAGGAACCCTTTCCGAAGCTTGATGCGGCGTGAACCACATCGTCCATGGCGAGGCGGGAGAAACCGTGCGGATCAATGTGCGCAAGCGCACGGTGTGAAATGGCGTCGCGGCTTATACCTTAGCCTACGCGCAGCCTGTGCCGGGCTCGCTGTTCTCTCGGAGAGGCCCATGGCTACTGAAACACTGGAGCAAACCAACGCACGGCTACGCAAGCGCCTGATCCGCATGGCCAGCATGTTGCAGGCCGCACGTTATGGCGAACAGCACGATCCCCTGACCGGGCTCGCAAACCGTAGCCTGATGATGGACCGGCTGCAGCAATCGCTCGCGCTCGCCAACCGGATGGCGCATCAGGTTGCGGTACTGATGATCGATCTCGATGGTTTCAAGATGGTCAACGACAACTTTGGTCATCAGGCCGGCGATCAGCTCCTGCAGCAAGTTGCCGAACGCCTGGTCACCTGCATCCGCGATTGCGATACGGCCGCGCGCGTGGGCGGGGATGAATTCGTCGTCTTGCTGCCGCAGATCGCCACCGCCACCGCCCTGCCCGTCGTGATGGACAAGCTGCGACGATCGCTCGGGGCGCCTTATGTGCTGGAGCACGAGAGCCTGCACATAGGCGCCAGTATCGGGGTGGCCACCTGCAAGGGCATGCCGCTACTCGCCAAGGACCTGCTCGCGCTGGCCGACCGCGACATGTATCTGATCAAGCAGACCAAGCACCCTCGTGTCGCCCCGCCGGAAACCGATCTTCCAAACGGTTCGCCAGCCCCCCAGAAACGCTCGCTCGCGCACTGACCCTGCACCTGTCTCAAGGATGAAGGAGTGATGATGAACAGCACCCATATCGACATGCATAACCGGCCCGCCGCCAGCGGATCAGGCATGCTCACCGCGACCCAGATGCCCTTTTCAGGCAGCCAACCGGCCCTGTCACGCTTCAGCCAGAGCGGTAAATTTGACCGGCTTCCTCTGGATACGGCGTTTGATCTGGTAATCCACCACGTTGCGCTGACAGGCCAAGCCGGCTTGCCGGTGATGTCGCGACTGATGGGCGATGCCGCCGCGGTGGCCCGGTATCTCCACGACAGCCATGCCGGGATGGCCTCGGATCTGCCGGACGCTACGGCCTGCCTGAATTACGACGTACTGAAAGCCAGCGCCGCCACGCTGGCCAATGCGCGCCATGCCATGAGCGGCTTTCACAAGCAGGCGGCCAGCCGCCATGAAAGTGCGGCACAGTCCCACCGCGAGGCAGCCGCCTTGTTCGATGCCGCCATGCCGACGCAGGCCGATGAAATGGGCAGCCTCGCCTTCACCCGCAGTCAGCGGGCGCACAAATCCTCCATCACCGCCCACGCGGAACCTGTACCACCCAAGTCGGATGCCGGCATGAGCGGGATCGGGGAGCCGGCACCATGAACAAGTATCCCGAATCGTCCGAGCTCAAGGATGCCGGCTGGCTCTCCGCCATCATGAACATGCCGGTGCTCAGGGCCGAGGAGTACCAGGAGATACGCGACAAGAAACGCGAAACCCGGCGTCAGCTGGAAGACCTGCACGACCAGTCGCAGCAAACCCGGGATCTCTGGTAACGCGCCGGACCGCAGGGCAAAAGAAACAGGCGGGTCTCCCCGCCTGTTTGGTTGTCTGTGGCATCCGGGCCGTCCTTGGCATGCACGCGCAACGGGCCGTGCCAGTGCACTCAACGGCTCTTGCGTAAGCGTTTGCCCGGCAGGGCGCAGTAGGCGCCATCCCTCTGCTGCCTCATGCCCGCAGCCATATGCAGGGTAGAGCGAGGCGCTTTGACGGTGGACGGGGATGGCGGCAAGGCGTTGGAGGCGCGGGCGCCGTCGTCGGTCATCCGGGCATGGGCTTGCGCCAGCGTCTCGCTGGCCGGTTCGGTGATCATTTGCAGCGTTTGCATGATGTCTCCTGTAGACCCACCGGTATCAACCGTCGGGCATTTCATCGGTGAAGGTATGAAAGAGCAGCAGCAATACCGAGGCGCCGATAAAGGCGACCAGCAAGCTGTAGAAATTGAAACCGCTGATGCCTTCGTAACCCAGGGCTTCGGGTATCACGCCGCCAAGCAGACCGCCCATCATGCCGACCAACAGATCCAGCCAGCTTCCGCGGCCAGTCTGATTAACCAGCTTGCTGGCCACGGCGCCTGCGATCAGTCCGATCAGGATCCAGGTGATGAACACGGTGTACCTCCACATCGGGATAAGCGGACCTTGGTACCGCCAGCCGGGTGGCTATCGGGCAAGCGCTCATGAACGATACTAGCGCTCGCCAGGCAGGCGCTCTGTGCGCCAGTGAACATTGTGCAGGCCATGCCGAAACTGCCGGATTGACGAGCAGGTATCACATCCTCACAGCCCATCGTGGACAGCCGGCAAGCGATCAGGCAGCGATGCCGGGCAGGGGGCGCTACGTAGTTGCAGAACGGTGCGGAAGACCTGATCCCAAAGCCGGTTGGTAACCCCGAAATTGCCGGTAACTAGACGTGACTGGTGGTGGCGGGCGTGGAAATCGCTTTCAACCCTTAGCCAGGGAACCGCCGCACCGGGTTGATGTAGCCAGTGATGTAACACCGAATACACCGTGTAGCCGGTCGCCATGCCAAACGTCAGCGCAACGGCCGAGGCCACGCTTTGCCACCAAAGCGCGGGCAGGAATACCAGACCAATGATCAGCGAGAGGCTAAGCAGTGTCGGTGCGCCCATCGCGACGCGGGGCTGACGATGATGCGCAGCATGCCAGGTACTGAATGGTGCCGGTCCATGCAGCACAAACCGATGCAGGATGTATTCGAGAAAAGTCCACAGTAGCAGGCCGACGACGATCAGTAGCCATACGGTGCTGCTATTGCCTGCAGGACTGGCAAACATGAGGAATGCACCCAAGCTCGACAGCAGATACAGGTAAACCGCTGCATCCAGGCCACGGGTCAGGGGACTCTGTTCAAAGCTGTGCAGGCTCATGGTGGGGACCCCGTGTCGGCTTGCCCCGGAATCGAGACGTTTTCAGGCTATTGCCTATCGCCACGAGCGTATGTACGCCATCGCACAGTTGGCCCGCAACGCATCACTCGCTCTGTTGCACAACGCACAGAAGCGCGATGTACGGCAGCGCACGCTGGTGTCTTCTTTCTCACTGACAGGCGCTACCACCATGTCCGATCCTGGCCGAATGGAAACCGACGCAATGGGCGATATTGCGGTGCCCGACCACGCGCTTTGGGGTGCACAGACGCAACGCGCCTTGGGTTATTTCCGTATTTCCAGCGAGACCATGCCCTGGCCTTTGCTGCACGCACTGGCGCAGGTCAAGCAAGCCTGTGCCGGGGTCAACCAGACCTTGGGCCTGCTCGATGCCAAGCGCGCCAAAGCCATCGGCTACGCCGCGGGCGAGGTGATGAACGGGGCTTACCTTGATGCCTTCCCGGTGTCGGTATGGCAATCCGGCTCGGGCACACAGACCAATATGAACATGAACGAGGTGCTGGCCAATCGCGCCTCGGCGTTGATGGGCGGCCCGTATGGCCGTGACCGTCTGGTTCACCCCAACGACCACGTGAACCTGGGCCAGTCGTCCAACGACATCATTCCCACGGCCATGCATCTGGCCATCCTGCAGGGTCTGCAGAACGCGCTGCTGCCGGCACTGGAGCGCCTGTGCAGCGATCTCGCCGACAAGGGCCGCGATTACCACGATCTGGTCAAGATCGGCCGTACCCATCTGCAGGACGCCACCCCGCTGACCGTGGCGCAGGAGTGCTCGGGCTGGGAGGCCCAGCTGCGTTTTGCCGAGCAGCAGATCCAGCGGGTCCAGCAGGGCCTGTTTCCGCTGGCGATTGGCGGAACAGCCGTGGGCACCGGCCTCAATACCCATCCCGATTTCGGCAGGCTGGTGGCCAAGCGCTTGGCAGCCGATACCGGCCTGCCGCTCTGCCGTGCCGACAATCCCTTCGCCGCACTGGCGGCCCACGATGCGGTGCTGGCACTGCATGGCAGCCTAAAGACACTGGCGACAGCGCTGTTCAAGATCAGCAGCGATATCAAGCTGCTGGCATCGGGGCCACGCTGTGGTCTGGGTGAGTGGCATCTGCCGGAGAACGAGCCCGGTAGCTCGATCATGCCCGGCAAGGTCAACCCGAGTCAGTGCGAGGCACTGTGCATGGTGTGCTGCCAGGTCATCGGCAACGACGTCGCCATCGGCATGGCCGGGGCGACCGGCCAGCTCCAGCTCAATACCGGCAAACCACTGATTGCCCATCTGTGCCTGCAAAGCCTGCGCTTGCTGGCAGACAGCATGGCGAGCTTCGGACGTCACTGCGTGCGTGGCATGGCGCCCGATCGTGAGCGCATAGCCGGCAACCTGTCGCAGTCGCTGATGCTGGTGACGGCGCTGGCGCCACACATTGGCTACGACCGCGCCGCCGCGATCGCGCTGCATGCGCACACCCAGGGGCTGAGCCTGCGTGCCGCGGCGCTGGAGTTGGGAACCGTATCGGCCGCGCAGTTCGATGCCTGGAGCGTGCCTGAAGACATGCTGGCCAGCCACTGACCGCGCTGCGTGCTGGATGGCCTAGCTGCCCACTTATCGGGACATGTGTCGCTATGTTCGTCAGCGAACATAAGCATGGCGCGTTAAGCCCTAGACTGGGGACGGCAGGCAGTCCCTACGCTGGCTGCTGCCACCAACCCCAGGAGTGCCCCCATGAGTCCCACCGATAGTCCGCGCGACAATCTGTTGCTTGCCGTATTGCCGGATGAGGACTGGCAGAGCTGGTGCTTGCAGCTGGAGGCCATTGCCCTGCCGCTGGGCCAAGTGCTCTATGAGTCAGGGGGCAAGATGCACTATGTGTACTTTCCGACCACCGCCATCGTGTCGCTGCTGTATGTGATGGAGAACGGCGCTTCGGCAGAAATCGCCGTGGTCGGTAACGAAGGCGTGGTCGGCATTGCGCTGTTCATGGGCGGAGAAAGCACCCCCAGCCGTGCGGTGGTACAAAGTGCCGGCATGGGTTACCGGCTCAGGGCACAGATCATTAAGAACGAGTTCAACCGCGCCGGCCCGGTCATGCATCTGCTGCTGCGATACACCCAGGCCCTGATTACCCAGATGGCGCAAACGGCGGTCTGCAACCGCCATCACTCGCTCGATCAGCAACTCTGCCGCTGGTTGTTGCTGAGCTTGGATCGCCTCCACGGCAGGGAGCTGATCATGACCCAGGAGTTGATCGCCAACATGCTCGGCGTACGCCGCGAAGGTGTGACCGAAGCCGCGCTCAAGCTCCAGCGGGCGGGCCTGATCAGCTATGCACGTGGCCATATCAGCGTGATCGACCGGCCGGGGCTGGAATCGCGCACTTGCGAGTGTTACGCCGTGGTCAAGAAGGAATACGACCGCCTGCTACCCAAACGCATTGCCACCTGAACGATTCCGGCACGATGCCGTGCACGATTTCGCCACTGTGTGCGCTATGACACGGTGGTGCGCCACCGTGACGCGCAGACTGGCTTGCAGGCTTATCCCTCGCGTAATGCTCGCGCAGTGGGCGAGCCGTTTGCCACTCGTCAACGGAGGTTCCCGTGTCTGCTGTACAGAACCATCTGATTGCCCGGCTCCCGCGCATAGATCGCCAGCACCTGCTGGCCGTCTGCGAACCGGTGGAACTCTTGCTGGCCCAGTCGCTGTACACACCAAGCCAGCCGACCCGGCATGTGTACTTCCCGATCAACAGCTTCGTATCGCTGGTGGCCCTGGTCGACCAGCACCCCGGTCTCGAAGTCGGCATGGTCGGCTCGGAAGGCATGCTGGGTTCACAACTGGGGCTGGGTATCGGCGCTGCGCCACTGGCTGCGCTGGTACAGGGGGCCGGCAGCGCCTTGCGGGTGAAGGCCTCGGCATTCCGGCTTGAGCTGGCCCGCAGCACGGCCTTGCTCCGCTGCCTGCACCGCTATCTGTACGTGGTGATGTCACAGCAGGCCACTTCGGCAGCCTGCCTGCACTTTCACCTGATCGGCCCGCGCCTCGCGCGCTGGCTGCTGATGAGTCAGGACCGTGCCCACAGCGACCAGTTCGATATTACCCAGGCGTTCTTGGGTTACATGCTGGGCGTGCGCCGGGTGACCATCACCATGGCCGCGGGCGAACTGCAGCGTAGCGGGTTGATTGCATACCGGCGCGGCAAGATCACGGTGCTGGATCGCGCGGGTCTCGAAGCCGTCGCCTGTAGTTGCTATGCGGCCGACAGGCGCCTTTATGCCCGTCTGATGCACTGACCCGCCATCACCCATCCGCCACGACCACCCTGCACCGCGCCGGGTGGTCTGGCCATGAGCCCGCTTTATGGCCGGGCGCAAGCCGCAAGATCCCGGCGCGTTCCGATCCCTTGTCACTGTGTGCGATATCGTACAGACGTGTCATGGCGCTGTCCCCGACCCTGATGTCAGGCGTATCACCATGACCTTCGGCCTGTGACGATTCCGGTCTTCATGTTTGCGTATTGCCTCGCTCCCATCCATTGGCCCCAAGAGGAAAGCAGTCATGACTACCCTTCAATACCGTAAATCCACTTTTGCCCTCGCCCTGGCACTGGCCACCACCTCCCTGTTTGCTGCCCCTGTCAGCAAGGCGGATTACGCCGCCGCCAAGGAACGCATCAGCGCCGAACACAAGGTCGACAAGGCTGCCTGCAACAACCGCAGCGGCAACGCCAAAGACATTTGTCAGGAACAGGCGGCCGGCAAGGAAAGCATTGCCCGCGCCGAGCTCGAGTACGCCTACACAGGCAAGCCGGCAGATGCCGGCAAAGTGGCCATCGCCAAAGCCGATGCCAACTTCGAGAACGCCAAAGAGCGATGCGACGACAAGGCCGGCAACCCCAAAGATGTCTGCCGTGCCGAAGCCAAGGCCGCGCATGTACGTGCGCTCGCCGATGCCAAGGTCACTGATCAGGCCGTCGATGCAGCCAAAGAGGCCCGCGAAGACAAACGAGACGCCGACTACAAGGTGGCCGCCGAAAAATGCGACGGCCAGGCAGGCGCAGCCAAGACCGAGTGCATCCGGGTGGCCAAGGCGCATTTCAACCTGCGCTGACCCTTGCGGCTTGCGCAGGGCTACGGTCCTGCGCTGGTTGCCCAGCAAGATAACTCGCAGACCGGCTCGGGCATCCCGCCCGCGCCCATCGGCCCATTTGCTCCCGAGGTCACTATGAACACGCTGAAAAACATGACGCGCATTGCGCTGTCACTATCGCTACTGGGTCTGGCCGCAACTGGCCCGTCCTATGCCGCGACCACCGATTATCGCGGCGTCGATGCTTACAACCCGTCTTGGTACATCGCCCCGAGTGTGAACGGGATCGACCCGGACTCCCGTTTCGGCATCGATCACCGCGGTGAGGGCGTGGGCCTGCGGCTGGGCGTACCGGTCTCACCGGAATGGGATATCCAGTTCGGCCCCACCTTCTCCCGTGCCCGGAACGGCAGCCTGCATTACCGGCAGAACACGCTGGGCGTCGACGGCCTGTATCTGTTCTCGCGAGATGTATTCCGCCCCTTCGTGCTGATCGGTGCCGGTGCCGAATACGACAAGGTCAACACGCCCTTCATCGCCGCCCGCCGCACCTCCCCCTATGTGAATGCGGGTCTGGGCTTCCAGTATGGCTGGGGTGATCAGTGGGGCATGCAGATGGACTTGCGCCGCGCCTATGGCTACCTGCGTGGCGACGACTTTCCCTTCAGGCGCGCTCATACGAACATCCTCACGCTCGGGCTCACCTACGCATTCGACAAGCCGCCCCGCGCCGCACCGATGGCGCAAGCCGCACCGCCGGCAGTGATGGCACCGGTTGCCGTGGCGGCCCCTCCACCACCGCCGCCACCGCCAGCTCCGCCGCCACGCTTCGAGCGTTACCGGCTGTCATCAACCGAGCTGTTCCCGTTCGACAGTGCCGAGCTGAGCCTGCCGCAACCCAAACTTGACGAACTGGTCACGGCGCTGGCGCGGAATCCACAGGTCGGGCATGTCGTCATCGCGGGCTATACCGATCGGCTCGGTTCGGACGACTACAACCAGGCGCTCTCGCAGCGCCGCGCTGAAGCAGTCAAAACCTATCTGATCAACAGGAACGTGGCTGCAGATCGCTTGTCTGCCGAGGGGCGGGGTGAGAGCAACCCGGTGGTCGAATGCAATGACACCAAGCGTGCCGATCTGATCGTCTGCCTGGAAACCAATCGCCGGGTAGAGGTTGAGGAGCTGACCTTCGAGCGGCGCATCCCCTGAGCGCGCCACTGCTTGGCCGGCACAAGCAAAAAACCAGCCTTCTGGCTGGTTTTTTCATGCTCGCTCATGGGGGCCTTTCACGCCTAAGGCTGACGGCACCGCCAACGGGCCGTCGCCGGGCATTCATCGCCGCAGTGGTGCATGGGTTGACGGGAGACCGAGGGCATTGCCGGTGTCGCGCAATGAAAGCGAGCGCAGATAGGCTTCAATCACCCGATACTCGCGATGCACCCGATGCCGCAATTCCAGCAGGTAGCGGTGCATGGCCACACCCGCCGGCAGCGTGCCCGCCACGGTTTAGGCGGGACGCAGCGGCGGCCCGAGGCGGCTCGTACCATCTGCCCCCTTGCCACCCACGAGCCGGCATAGGGCAAGCGGCTTCACAAGCGCCCCATGAGCAAGAGAATGACGAGAATGATGATCACAAGGCCTAGGCCACCGCTGGGACCATAGCCCCAGGAACGGCTATGCGGCCAGCTGGGTGCGGCACCGATAGCCAGCACGATCAGAACAATCAGTAACAGGGTGGTCAAGCTCATGGCGTTCTCCTTGGTCAGTAATGCACGCCCCCAGCCTAAACCGACCAGTAACGGCACTCTGTGCGATAGCGAACACATTGCCGCGGTTGCCTGAGCGGGGCGTCTGCGTATGCCACCACACCGACAGGATGCAGCCGCTGCGGTATAGGTAAACCTGATCATCCCTCACTCGCGGCGGTATCCATGGCCTACATCTACACCGATTTACAGAAACAGCAGGATCTGGTGAGACCGGTTGACCCCATCCAGGCCAGTCCGCGAGTGCAACCGAGTGGTGACTGGGCCGACAGCCTGCGCAACCGGGTCTGGACCATCGTGCCACCCGATAGACTGAGCGTGGCCAGAGTGAACGAACGATACCGGAGCCGCGTGCCCGCCGACCCGGACTCGCCGATGGCCGAGCAGGTTACGCCGGGCCGGATACGTCATCTGGCAACCTCGGGAACACGGGGGCGATTGATTGATACCGATGCCTAGAGCTGGCCGGTTGGGCTTGGGCTGAGTGCGGGGCAATCGGTAAGAGACCCGCTACCCAAGGCCAGTTACCCGCGTCTGCAGAGCGGGTCACCCTGCCCGGCTGCGGGGCGCGCAGCATGACAGCAACCACGCCGGTCTTGCCGGCGCGATGGTCCCGCACAGGTGCTGGTGTCAGAAGGTCAGGCCAGCTGCCTGTACCCGCTTCACGCCACGTACGTTCCGGGCCAGTTCAACCGCCAGCGCGCGGTCGTTTCCGCTGCCGAGCTTGCCGTTGAGTGTCACGATGCCATTGAGCGTGGTGACAGAGATATCGAAGCTGTCCACATAGTTCGAATACAGGAACGTGGATTTGACCTTGGTGGTGATCCAGCTATCGGCCAGTTTGGTGCCGGTAGCCGTTGCGGCGCGGGAGGCTGCGGTATCCGGTCGCGAGCCGACGACCAGCTGATTGTTGACCGATTCAACGCCGCGTGTACCCAGGGCCACACGTCCGGCAAAGGTTTTGGCCGCAGCGTCATCGGCACTCCCGGTCAGGGTCACCTTGCCCGACAAGGTGGCGACATCGGCTACCAGTCCGCCCGAATATTTGCTCCAGGCCAGCTTGGACTGAATGGCGGTGCTGATGGTCGCGTCATCAACCATATCGGCGTAACTGCGGCCGTTGGCAGGAGGCGGTGCGTAATCGGTGTCGACGACAATCTGGTTATCCACATCGCGAACACCCCCCACACCCAGGGCAATCTGCTTGGCCAGCTCCTTGTTCACGCCCTCGGCGACCTTGCCCGACAGGGTGGCCTTGCCGTCCAGCACCTTGACCTGCAGGTTGCTGTGGCGCAGATAGGGATTCAATGCAAAGGTGGTCCATATCTGACTCTCCTGACGTGCATTGACCACCTCTTGAGTCAGCGGCAAGGCGAAGGCGTGGCTGCTCATGGTGAGCAGGGCAGCGGCGAGACTCGCGCTGAACAGGGACTTGCGGACTGGGGTATGCATGATGGTTCTCCATGACTCAGGAAATCAGTGCGATGCAGCTGGAAGCCGCCCCTTGCGGGGCGGCGGACTTACGCTGGATCACTGCTTGTTGCAGGTCTCAAGAAAACTGTTGACCTGTTTGTCGGCCTCCTGGCGCGTCACCGAGTAGCGCTCCTGCACCAGTGTCGCGAGCTTGCTGGGCTGGCCATCGGACTGGCGCAACTCTTCTTCGCTGAGCTTGCCCCAAGTGCTTCTGGCGGCATTGACCTGCTTGGGCCAGTCCAGCTTGATGGCATCCACACCGGGAATCGGGGGAACCGACTGGGCGACCACTGGGGGCTTTTCATCGCCCTTGGCTTGGTAGTTACCGCCCGGCTTGGGGGTATTGGGCTGGGCTGGGCCGGCTGCCTTGTTGGGAGTGGCAGTCGATTTAGGATCGTTAGGCTGGTTATGCATGATGAACCTCTTGAGTAAGCCCCGCAGGCCGCGAGATTGCGGTGATTGCGTGTCTGACAGACCCACCATGCCGCTAGCAGTGGCCAGTGTCGGTACGCTGGCGAACCGAGGGGGATCTGATCCATAAAAAAACGGCCCCACAGGGCCGTTTGAATGGCACGCCGCTCGTCTTCAGGCGCGCGGTTCGCCATAACGATTGACCGTCACCGAGTTCCCGGGCTGATACGCCATTTGAACCCGATGTTCCTGCCCCCGGAAGGTGTAAACCACGTCCCAGTAAGCAGGGCGTGCGCTGCCCGGTGCGTTGGCACAATGCTCGACATCCCTGCTGTAGCCCTCACGACCATCGCGGTCGCGGCCCACGTTACTACCGATCACGGCGCCGGCCACGGCACCACCAGCGGTAGCCAGATCTTTGCCGCGCCCGCCGCCTACCTGGTGGCCGAGCACGCCGCCGACAATGGCACCGACGACAGCGCCCGGGACATTGGCCCCACGCCGTTCGCCGCCCAGCTGCTCACGTTCTATCCAGCAACGCCGCTCGGGCGGACCAACAACGGCGCGGACTGACACCACATCGGCTTGATACAGCCGCTCTCTGCCACGGCGGCGGTTGTCATACACCGGCTCAGGCCAGGGCGCATAGCGGGATTCGCTGTAGCGGGTCTGCCGACCCACCGAGCGCGCCGAGGAAATGCGGTCACCCAGGCCCATGGCGCCAAGCGAGGCATAACGCCCCGGTCGCAATACCATGCAACGGCCGCGGAAGCGGTCGTCCTGACAGACTTCCCACTGGTCGTCGATCACCACCGCCGATGATGCACGGTCGTTGAATCCATAGCGGGTCAGATTGTTGACCTGCCGGTTAGTGGTGAAGGAGCGCCCGTCAAAGCCGTCGTGTTCATAGAAAACCACCTGCGCGAGCGCTGGCGCGGTAAGCGCCAGCGCTGCCAGGGCCACGGTGATGCGGAATGCATGGTTCATGTGCGGCCTCCTGCATATGCCTGTTGATCCTGCTGGACCTCGCAAGCGCCGAGGCCGGCGTGTTTCACCCATCGATTCAGCGACGGCCGATGAAGAACCCGGCAATCACCCCGACGCCGGCAGCAATACCGATGGCAGTCCACGGGTTGTGTGTCACATAGGCTTGGGTCGCTTTTGCTGCGGCCTGAGACTTTTCACTGATCGCTGTGCGGGCACCACTCAGGCGCGTGCGGGCCTCGTCGAGCTTGTTCTGCACCGCCTGTGCTGCAGCACCATATTCATCTGCCGATGCATCGGCCACGGCCTGGATCAGCTGATGCGCGTCGCTGACGGCGCCTTTCAGATCCTTGACCAGAGCTTGCCGATGCACATCCACGCTGCCATTGCCGTTACCTGTTTTTGTTTCATTGCTCATTTTGCGACTCCGATACGGTTGGAAGAGGCCCGACGAGCAAAGCCCGCCTTATCCCGGCCTGCGTGCTTGCACGCCGGTGTGCCTGAGATCATCGTGCGGGCAAGGGGGTGGGGGGTCTGTACGACGGCGCACTTAGTGTGCGGATATCTGCGCACGTTGATCGGGTATGACGCGACTCAGCCATCCCGCGATTTCACTAGCCAGGTCACGGCTGCCGCGACTGCACCGATACCGACCAACGGCCATAGCCAGCGCTTGCGCGCCAGAAAGGACACGGTGGTAATCGCCAGTGGCAGCACACGCGGCAAGGTCACGCCGCCGGGGGTACCGATCAGGCGGGTGAACAGGATGCGGACAAAGGAAGCACCGAGGTGCCCCGTAATCGCTTGACGCGCAGTCAACAGGCCGTGGCGGTAGTGCTCGCCTTCCTGCAATAGCTGTACTTTGCGTTCTGCCAGTGTGGGCAACGCAGGCTGTTGCTTCATGGGTTTCTCCGTGTGCGCCAGGACGCTGGTAACCGGGTCACAGCAAGTGATCTCGGTCTTGTCGCAGTGCGGCCAGGGTGGCGGGTAGTGCGGCACTGTCGAGCAGGCGTAGTTGATCGGCATACCGCAGCAAACCGGCCGCCAGCGAGGCGAAACCCAGCAGCATCAGGAGCAGGATTTTCCAGCCCAGACTGTCCCAAGCAACGTAGACCAGTAACAGCGAGGCATAGGCAACGGCAAACCACACCGCCATTGCTGCCATCGCCAGCACCATCAAGCGTTTGAACAACTGGCCGCGGGCTTCGGTGAGTTCCAGTAAGGCCAGCTCCAGCCGATTCAGCAACAGGCCGAGGCCATTGGCCATCAGCCGCGCCAGCAGGCCTTGCTGCGGTAGTGCTGCTGGCGCGGTAGCGCGCATCGCAGGATCAGACATGGGAAACACCTTCCAGACGTTAGCTTGCGTGCCGCGCGGCGCGATGATCAGGCCAGCAGATCACGCATCTCGTCGGCATGTTCTTCTTCCATGGCCATGATGCCGACCAGCATGTGCCGGGTGGTGGGATCGGTATCCCCGATGAACTGGATCATCTGCCGATAGGCTTCAATGGCAATCCGCTCCGCAATCAGGTTGGCCATGATCATGGCCTGTACGGTGATCGCTTCGTCATACTCGGCATGGCTGCGCGCCACCAGGTTGGCGGGATTGAAATCTGGTAGCCCATTGAGCTGTACGATGCGCTCGGCAAGCAGATCCGCGTGGGCCTGCTCTTCCCGCGCGTGGGCCAGAAACTCAGCCTTGATCGGTCCGTTTTGCAACCCGGTTACGGTGTAGTGGTGACGCTTGTAACGCAGCACACAAACAAGTTCGGTGGCGAGGGCATCATTGAGCAGGGCGATCACCGCCTCACGATCGGCCTGATAACCCTCGGTAACCGAGCCATCGCCCACATTGCGGGCGGCGGCTCGGATTGCGGCTTTATCCACCGCGGGGTTCGGATTCGGCATGACGTTTCCTTCTCAAAGATGAGCAATGGCCCGGCACCATGATTCAGCGCGGATTAACGTGACCCGTCTCATCCGATAACACGATCTCGACGCGGCGATTGGTCTGGCGATTACTGGCCGTTTCGTTATCCCCCACGGGAAAGGATTCGCCATAACCGCGTACCGCGACCCGATTAGCCATCACGCCACGCTCCTGCAGCGCTGTACGTACTGCATTGGCGCGCCGCTCTGACAGGGCCTGGTTGTGCAGCGTGGTGCCGGTGTTGTCGGTAAAGCCTTCAATCAGCACGGTGCGCTGCGGGTTTTGCTGCAGCACCTCGGCTAGCTTCTGGATCGTCTGCTGGCCAGTGCTATTAAGACTGGCCTGATCGGTCGCAAACAGCACGGCACCGAGCGTGATCACCAGACCGCGTTCGGTCTGCTTGGCTGAGAGCGCAGCCATCTGGCTTTCCAGCATGGCGGCACGGGCCTGCGCATCCGCGGTGCTGCGCTGTGCGTCCTGCGCAGCGCGTTGGGCATCGGCGGTATCGCTTTGTGCCAGGCGCGTGTCCATACGGGCCTGATCAGCCGCCGACTTGGCCTGATCCGCTTCATTGGTTCGTTGGGCAAGCCGCATGCGATCTCGCTCCTGCGCGGCACCGGCCACGCTGATCTCGGCCGATTTCTGCTTCGCAACTTCATGTGCCAGCGCCACTTTCTGCTTGGCCACATAGGCCAGACGATCAATCTGCACGATGCTGTCATCGCGCTTGGCAGCCACATTGGCCAGCTCCAGTGCGTCGCCAGCGAGCTTGAGCTCCAAGGCGGCGTGACGAACCACAGCCGGATTATTCTGTGCGGCACTGTAGTCGCGGCGAGTCTGATCCAGCAGGCTGGTAGTCATAGGCACCGTGCTGCAGGCAGCCAGCAGTGCGGCAATGATCAGCAATCCGGGTTTTGCATTGGGCTTTTCCATGATGCGTTCCTTGGTTGGCGACGAATCACGGAGTACAAGTCCTGATCGAATCGCACGGGGTAAGAGGGGTGATCGCGCTGCTGGATTACCGGCTAGCGGTTAGCCCGGCTCAGTTCTTCGTGCAGCACGCGGATGTCTTCCTGCAAGGCATCGGCCGCTACTTGGGCCTTGGCCGAGCCAGCCTTGCTCTGGGCGAGCTTGGCATCGGCCTGCGCCTGCTTGGCAAGACTGCCAGCCAGCACAAAGTCCTTGTCTTCCATGGCTTTGTGGGCCTGCACCATCTTCTCGCGGGCGGCTTGCATCTCCATCGGCGCGTACTGGCCACCACCAGCGCCGGCGGCGTTATCGACCGCGGCAGACGAAACGGCCATATCGGTTGTGGCTTGCGGGTTGGTGCTGCTGCAGCCGCTGCTTGCCACGAGCGCGGCAAGGCAAACAGGTAGCAGGAGGTAGTGGGTGTGGCTCAACATGATTGTCTCCAGTCCATCAATTTGCCCGCCATCAGGCTGGCAGGCAGTGCGACCTTTATGCGACGGGCAAGTGGCAGTGTCGGTACGGCGCCGTACATAACGCCTTATCTCGCCAACAGCCGCCTCGGGTCTGAACCCGAGACTGCCCGCACCTTATTTGACGCGCATGTCATCCTTGACCGAGCTCACCCCTTTGACATCGCGGGTGATCTCAATCGCCTTGCTGATGGCGGCGCGCGAACTCACAAAACCACTGAGCTGCACCGTGCCCTTGAAGGTCTCCACATTGATTTCCGCCACCTTCAGGGTGGGCTCGTTCAGGATGGCCGCCTTGACCTTGGCGGTGATCAGGCTGTCGTCCATGTATTCGCCCGTCCCCTCCTGCCTGGGCGTGGAGGCACAGGCGATCAGGGTCAGGGGGACGGCCAGCAATGCAAACAGCTTGGTGAGGGATTTCATGACATGACTCCAGGCAAGGGCCACCTAGGTGGCCCGATGCAGGGTGAACCGCGCGGGCAACACGCCCACACGGCAACCTGCAGCAATACGGTCTCCGGACAACCCGTAGCATCGGGTCGGCAAGGCAGGCGGCAGCCGGGGCTGCCGGTGACGATCTAGCCGAGGGTGCGCGAGATCGCGTGGTAAACCCAGATCAGCAAGGCTGCGCCAACAATGGCGACCAGCAGGCTGTAAAGGTTGAAGCCGGTAATGCCGGCCATGCCGAACTGGCTGAACAACCAACCACCGGCAACCGCACCGACCACGCCCAGCAAGGTATCGGGGATGACACCCCGACCGGGCTGGCTCGCCAGCCGGTTGGCAATGAACCCGGCAACCAGGCCGAGGACAATCCAGGCAAGCAGGGACATACAGAACTCCCTCAGGCGCAGCCCTTGAAACGACATGCGCCCTGTCAGGCCAAGCGTTTAAGGGCGATAGTCCTTGTAGCGGCCTTCAAATGCCTTGATCTGCCGCTCGGCATCATCCTGGGTGACGCCATAGGCCTCCTGAATCTTGCCGGCCAGCTCGGTACGCGTACCTGCAATCTGTTCCAGGTGGTCATCCGTGAGCTTGCCCCACTGCTGCCGCACATTGCCTTTGAACTGTTTCCAGTTGCCTTTGACGATGTCCCAATTCATGACGCTCTCCTTGTGCAACGATGTCATCCACCAAGTGGCCGATGACCAATCCGTCGCCTCAACGCTCGCCCTTTGGCGATCGGTGCTGCGAAGTCGATGAGGCAAACTAGCCCTGTCGACGAATGCAGTCAGTGCGCTGGCGCACTTAGCGCACTTGGCGCAATCAGGAGTGGTGGGGAGGTGATCTAGCGGTAGAAGCCTCTTCCGCTCGGTGCGGCATCGCACCGACGCGGCACCCGAGCGGATGCAGGCTGAGCGGACTGACGTTCACAAGGAGCCCGTCATGCCAGATCAAGAGAAAGTGACCGTCCTCAGGCAACAACTGCACACGGCCGAGCAAGCCTGTGCCGCCTGGCATGCCGCAGGTAACCAGGAGCGCTATATGGAGTCCTATGTCCTCACCGAGGCCATCGAGCTGCAGCTCCTGCACCTGCTGGAAGCCGGGCGTCGCGATGCGGCCGGCCCAGTCAGGCAGTCAGCCGTCTCGCCCAGATTGGCGCCGGGATCGTCAGCGGACTGGCCAAACGAGCTCTCCCCGCCACTGGCCGGGCCGCTGGCGACACGGGTCCATGACAACAGCCCGAATCCCCGCTGGCGCAGCAGCGGCGAGCGCGTGGATTCGATTACCCAGTCCATCGTGGATCAGGGCATCGTCATGTTTGATCAGGGTTCGACCCGAGAAGCGCTCCAGTATTTCCGGCACCACCAGATGCCCGATGAACTGGTGAGCCGCGTCGTACGCAACCCGGACGAGCGACGGCGCTACATCAACGACTTTGTCACCGGCAACTGACCCGACAACCCCCACCGCCACTCATCGCGCCCTGATGCCGAGTCCGCCATGGCGTGCGCGGTCCGGGCGCCTGAAGCGCTAAGCTTGGCAGCTCGTAACTGGTATGGGGTAGGCAGGGCAAAGGCAGCGGGGGGCGCGAGCCGCGCTCAGGGATATCTGGCGCGGCGACGGGAAGCGAACCGGGATAGACTATGACGAGATCACTAAACGACCAGCTAGCGTCACACGCATCCAGCATGGCGGGATGATGGTCTGGCGTCCCCGACAGGAATCGAACCTGTAACTGCCCCTTAGGAGGGGGCCGTTATATCCATTTAACTACGGAGACGGGCCGGCCGGGATTCTACCGGATTTCACGTCAGCATCGGCCACTCGCGCACCTCACAGGCAGCCCAATCTCATGATCAAATTCTTTCTGCTCGGTTTGTGCCTGCTTGTCAGCGGATTTACCCAGGCAAATGTACAGAACGGCCAGATGGCACCGGCGTTTGCCCTGAGCGACCAGCACGGCAAAGTCCGCCACAGTGACGAATTCCGTGGCAAGTGGCTGGTGCTGTATTTCTATCCCAAAGCCGATACGCCAGCATGCACGGAAGAGGCCTGCAGCTTCCGCGACGATATTGTCCTGCTTCGAGCATTGGGTGCCGAGGTGGTGGGCATCAGCACGGATGAAGTCGCTGCCATTCGCCAGTTTGCCGGCAAGCACCAGTTACCATTCACCCTGCTGGCCGATCCGGACGGCACCACGGCCAGGCAATATGGCGTGCTGGTGAATTTGGGTTTGGTAAAGTTTGCCAAGCGCCATAGTTTCCTGATTGATCCGCAAGGCAGCGTGATCAAGCGCTATACGGATGTGGATACCAAGACCTACGCCAAAACCGTTCTGGCCGATCTGCGCCAGTTGAGTGGAAAGAAATAATCCATGGAAATCGGTGTGCCTGCCCTGCTGTTCCCTGCCATCTCCTTGCTACTGCTGGCCTATACCAACCGCTTTCTCGGCCTATCCAGCGTGATCCGCAAGCTGTATGAGGATTACCAGGCCGCACCAGACCCCAAAATTGCCCGGCAGATTGCCAACCTGCGTCGCCGGGTTGCCC
Source organism: Chitinimonas sp. BJYL2 (assembly GCF_027257935.1). Lineage (NCBI taxonomy): Bacteria > Pseudomonadati > Pseudomonadota > Betaproteobacteria > Neisseriales > Chitinibacteraceae > Chitinimonas > Chitinimonas sp. BJYL2. Next base: position 139,362 of record NZ_JANZKW010000006.1, read on the forward strand.
TGATACGCGGCATGCAGGCAGTGGGGGTGGGTAGCCTGTTCCTGTGTGTGCTCTGCATGTTCATGATCTTCTTCGGCCTGCCTCGGCTAGCGCATGCGGTGTTTGCCATCAGCTTGGTTTGCATGCTGGTTTCACTCGCCATTTCGCTGACCGAGATCCGCATGTCCAGCGATGCGCTCAACATCCTGCTGGCCGATATCGAGGAAGATCTGGCCAAGCACGACAGCGACTAATCCGAGGCTGCCAAGCAGGGGTTGGCGATCTATGATCAACCATCGGTTGACTGGAGCCCATCATGTTCAAACCTGCTTACCCTGCGTTTGCCTTGGCCATCGTTGCACTGAATAGCCATGCCGCGCCCGCTCAGAAAACCAGCCCGCCGGTAGCGCAGGCCTGGATAGACCTCGCCACCTACTCGGGTGGCATGCCGAGCATGCCCAATATCGCCGGTGGGCTGCTAGGCAGCATGTTCGGTGGCAGCAAAGGTAATAACGTCTTTGGTAACACCCAAACCGGGCCGGCTGGCCGGTGGATGGATGTAACCGTCAGCACACGCCTCAATCCCAATCTCGCCGAGGCACTGCAAAGCGTGCCGGAAGGCAGCAAACTGGCGCCTACGCTCAAGCTGGTCAGCCCAGTGCAGGGCAAGCCCATCCCCGTTGAGCGTGAAGAAGAGATCATCGAGCAGCCGGAGTTCCAGCGGCCCAAGGGTAAGCTGCTGCTTTACTGGGGCTGCGGCACCGAAGTCCGCAAGGGCCAGCCCAAAGTGCTCGACATGGCAACCGCGGAGGTGGCGGATTTGGCGCGCTTCTTCCAGGCTCGTCGAGCCACCACCCGTGGCGCCCATAGCACGCCCGGTCGCCCGATATGGCCCAGCAAGCCCGATAGCCGCTTGATTCCGGCAGATGCCTCGCTGGCGGGACAGCACACCTTCTCGGGTGACGGGCTGCCGGCAGATTTCAGGTTCACGCTGGATCAGGCACACGACCTGATGCCCGCGATCGATCTCAAGCAGCGTGATGAGGGTAGCGCCATCCGCTTCTCCTGGTCAGCCATGCCGCAGGCTCGCGCCTGGTTCCTCAGCAGCATGAGCGCACAAGGCGATCAGGAAATGGTGATCTGGACGTCCAGCGAGCTAGCGGACAGCGGATTTGGCCTGCTCGACTACCAGCCCAATGCCGCGGTTGATCGCTGGCTCAAAGAAAAGGTCCTGCTGCCAGCGCGCACTACCGAGTGCACAGCCCCAAAGGAAGCCATCGGCAAGGCAGGCATGGTGCGGATGATTGCTTATGGCAGCGAACTGCATCTGGCCCACCCGCCACGCCCCAAAGACCCCAAGATAGCGTGGGAGCCGACTTGGGCAGTCAAGCTCAGGCTCAAGTCGGTGGCTACCAGTTTTACCGGTATGCCCAATATGGACCACAGCGAGCAGCAACAGGAGGAAAGCCCCACGCCCAAGCAGGAAGAAAAGCCCAAGGCGCTGGATATCCTCAAAGGCATTTTCGGTCGCTAAACCCTTGATCGAGCGGCTTTTCACCCTGTCGAAAACAGACCAATCCTTGCTCAGTGAGGCGCACTGTCATTGCTCACACTGCCAAGTGTGTGCCTTGGCACTCATCATCCAGTTAGAATGACGCCCATGGAGCGATTGGGTCATTACAGAATCAATGCCGTGCTTGGGCAAGGGGCCATGGGCACGGTGTATCGTGCCGTCGATGAACGGCTGGACAGAACCGTTGCGCTCAAGGTGCTCAAGCTGGATCTGAACACCGATGACCGCGCAGAGTATGCCGCCCGCCTCCAGCAAGAGGCCCGCTCTGCTGCCCGGCTCAACCACCCCAACATCATCACGGTCTACGATTGCGGCGATATCGACGGGTACGCCTACCTCGCCATCGAGTATGTCGAGGGCAAGACGCTTGAGTCGTATATTGCCGGCGGCCTCAAGGTATCGGTCAGCAAAACCATCAAACTCGCCGGACAGTTGTTCGGGGCCTTGGCCTATGCGCATGAACACCAAGTTGTTCACCGCGATATCAAGCCCGGTAACCTGATGCTGACGGCGGATGGCCGCCTGAAGATCACCGATTTCGGCATCGCCCAGCTGCCTGCCAGCGATCTGACGCGTGCCGGCACCCTGGTCGGTTCACCCCGCTATATGGCGCCCGAGCAGATCGAGGGCAAAAAGCTCGACGGCCGGGCTGATGTGTTTGCGGCAGGCATTGTGCTTTACCAACTGCTGACTGGCGTGCGCCCGTTCGATGGCGACCACGTTGCCACGATTGCGTATCGCATCCTGCACGAACAACCCACCCGCCCACGCGAACTCGCATCGGATTTACCGCCATGGCTGGACGACTTTGTCATGCGCTGCCTGGAGAAAGACCCCGCCAAGCGCTTCCAGAGCGCCCGTGAGGCGCGGCATGCGCTGCGTGAGCAGGCGACCGCGAGCCCGGTGAAGGAACCAACCGCCCCACCGGAACCACAAGTGCATAGCACGGAGACAGTGTCTCCAGCTCAACGTAGCACCTCACCCAAGTGGCGCCTTCTGGGCATCGGCTCTATTGTCGTGGCCTTACTTGGCGCGGGTGCCTTGATGATGCGCAACGCGAGCAACGTGTCGGCAAAGCCAAACGCTGCCGTTCCATCTGCACCTATCACGGCAAATCAGGTAGAGCTCATGGCGCCACCGGGCGCACCAGGTTCATTGCCTGCCGCCGCAGCCATGCCGGTACGTGAAGTTGACTCAACACCAGTCAACAAAACGCCTGCATCAACAGAAAACAGCACGGCCGTAGACAAGGCCACCGCAAGCAGCCAAGCCAGCAACGCCCCGCAAGCTTCAGCAAAGCCAACTCGTAAAGCCAGCGCGGCCAAACCGGCACCTGTGGCATCGGAGAAGCCCCAGCCTGCCGAGCCCTCACATTCACCAAAGCCAACTGAATCCGCAGAATCCAAGCCCAAACAGCAGGAAAAGAGAGAAAAGCCACCAGCAGTCGAGGACAAACGCAACTTTCTGGAAGTGCTCGCGGGCTGCAAACCGGATGGAACCTGCCCCAAACCCGCGCCGCGGAACAGACGCGAACGTTAAATCGGCGGAGTGGATTGTGATTTCCAAAGAAAAACACCGTGGTCTCCACGGTGTTTTTCTTTGGAAATTCTAATGGTTACTTCTTCTTATCAATTGAAGGCTTAGTGCCAGATTTTGTACCCCCTGCAGCAACTGTAACTTCCGAGCGAAACTTGTCTACCGTAGCTTTTCCAATACCCGGTACTTTATCGAGCTCATCAACATTCTTGAATGCACCGTTCTTCTGCCGATAATCGACAATAGCCTTAGCCTTGCTGGGTCCAATACCCGTCAATGCCTCCAGCTCTGATGGTCCTGCTGTATTGATATTTACCGCAGCCATTGCTGATGTGCCCAGCAGCAGCACTGCCAAGAATTGCAGGCTATGACGCAACATAATTCCTCCTGAACGTTACGCACCCTATGTGCGCGCAACGACTCTAACCCCACTCCACGATCGGCGGCATCACCAGTTCTAGGTATGGGGTGGACCGAAAACAGCAATCCACAGGCAAATAGAAAAAGCCCGCAGCACGTGCTGCGGGCTTTTAACTTTACTCGCCGATTGATCGGCTAGTAATAACGGCTATTAGAACTTGTAGCCGAAGTTTGCATATAGCGTACGGCCACGGGAATCGTAGTAACGATCATCATAGCCGAACTGCTGACCACGGTTTGCACCACCCGTGGAAATCGACAGTGGCGGGTCACGATCCAGCACATTGAGCACACCAACGGTCACTTGGGCATTCTTCATGAAGTTCCACTGAGTCTGCCAGTCGTACGTGAAGAACGACGGGACATTGAGCCTGAGCGTCTCGTAGTCCACCACATTCCCAGCAGCATTGAGCACTTCAGCCTGAGTGGCCTGATCCTTGTAGCCGGCCTTGAAGTTCACACCCAAGGTATGCAGCCAGTTGCCATGCTTGATGGAGTTAGTCCAACGACCTTGCCAGCGGAATGTCACTGCACCGAGCTCACCAATGGCACCAATCGAGGAGTAGTAAGGCCCATTCTTCTGGGTCTGTGCTACTTCACGAATCATGTACGTAGTGTTGAACTGGGAGTTGAAGTCCACAGAACCGAACTTCTTACGACCACTGATATCGATATCCAGACCGGTGGAGTACTGCTTACCCAAGTTTTGGTTATCAGCAACAAAGGCCAAATAATCAACACCAGTACCAATGTCGGTGGTCTTGCCCCACGAGTTCGGGTAACGCAGCGGATTCGCGAATACTTCCTGCTCAGTCAGCTGACCGAACACGTCGCTAATGCCAACGTGCCAAAGGTCTGCACCAAAGCTGATCGCCGGAGTCGGTTCAAAGCGGAAACCGATTGTTGCTTGACGCGACTCTTCTGGCTGCAGAAGGGCATTACCACCAGCGATCTGATCATACTGACGATTACCCGGTTGGCAACGGGCATTCTGTGCCGCAGCAACCTGGGCCAGCTCTGCCGAACAGATGTACTTGTCAGAAGTTACGCCATAGGACTGACGTGCGGCCTTAACTTGCGGCACTGTCGGTGCGTGGAAACCATTGCCAACCGAACCGCGCAACAGGAAGGAACGCGTCGGAGTCCAACGGAAACTGGCCTTCGCAGTGGTAGCACCACCGAAGTCGGAGTAGTTGTCGTAACGCAGAGCGGTACTAAGTTCCAGCGTATCCATCGCGGGCAGGATCAGCTCTGCATAGCCTGCATAGGCGGTACGATCGGCAGCATAGGCAACCGTAGCAGAACCATCACCGAAGCGCTGATCACACGGAACGCCCGCACCACAAGGTGTGCCAGCAACGGGATCAGCCAGCTTGCCCTGAGCAAACAGGCTGGGCTTCGACTGGAAGTCTTCCTTCTGGTAGCTCAAACCCAAGCCCAGCATGGCCATGCCAGAAGGCATTTCGAACAGCTCGCTCGAGCCACGTGCAGACAAGGTATCCAGCTTGGAACTACCACCGTCCCAATACCCATTGTAGTTAGCAGCGTTAATAGCCTTCATCGCTTCAGCGCTTTGCTTGCCGGGCCCAACAAACGGGTCAAGCAGGCCGCTGGAACGCAATTTCGCGACGGCACGAGCACCCGGATAGCCCGAGATCTTGCCCTCGACATCACTCTCGGAGCGCGTGTAAACCGTGTTGTAATCCCAACCGGCGTAGTTACCCTTGACGCCAATGGCAAGGTCAATGAACTTGGCCGTATCGTTACTTTCCCGCTTGCCCAAATCAAACATGCGATAGAAAGCCAAGCTGTCACCGGTAATTCCGATGGGCTTGAGGTACTTGTCGTGCAGCGCCGAGCCAGCGGGGATGCTGATACTGCCAGGCACTGGTGCGATACGGGAAACTTGGTTTGTCTTCGACCACAGGGCATCCACGTACAGCTCGTGGTTTTCACCCAATGCCACATTGGCAGTAGCCATCACGCTATCGCGCTTCCGAATCGGATAGATTTCAAGTTCACCGACGAAATCAAAGCCGCAGTAGTCATCAACCAAACCCGAACCGTCGTTGTAGGGTTCAGTCACACGGAAGGTTTTTTCCGGGCAGCTACCGTTCACTTTGAGATACGGATTGATCAGCTGGCCCAGGTCGTCAGTGGCATTTGCAGGGATCGGGCTGGCCGAGAATTGCTGCATACGGTAGTTCTTACCGTTTGCGCCGAAAAAGATCTTGCCCGTCTTGGCAAAATCACGTTGTGTCGAGTTAAGCTGGGTACGTTCGTCGTGGGCTGCAGAAATCATGACGTTGAAACCGTCACGCTCCATGCTGCCGAAACCCTTGGTGAACGTGATGCGCTTTTCCTTAGCGCCACCTTGCTCGGGTTCCGAGTAGCCGACGGTAACATCGCCGTCAGTGGTGTTCCGCTTAGTGATGAAGTTGACCACACCCGCAATCGCGTCTGCACCGTAAAGTGCAGAGGCGCCGTCAGTCAGCACTTCCACGCGCTCAATGGCCGAAATGGGGATGGAGTTCAGATCCATACCAGCAGCAAAGCCGGTAAGCGTCTGTCCACCAAACAGTGCCAGACGATGGCCATTCAGCAGCACCAACGTACGGGTTTCACCGATGTTGTGGAGCGACACGCCCGAGAAACCGAAGGAGCCACCGCCGACCGAGGCCGACTCGCCAGTCGAACCCTGAATGGTAGGCAGCTTCTGAAGCAGATCGACCGTCGAGGTTGCGCCCGTCTTGGCAATGTCCTCTTTCTTCAGCACTTGAACAGGCAGCGCGCCTTCCTTGGTGATGCGCTTGATGCTCGAACCCGTGATTTCGATTTTTTCGACCTTCTCGGGTTGATCGGCAGCGGCAAGCGCCGGCACAAATCCAGCAATGCCCAAAAGGCTGATTGCGTAGGCAATTTGCTTCATTTTCATCAGAGAGTTCTCCCCTGCATTTCGTCCATGGGCGATGTACCTTCCAGCCGTTTTGTCGGCCTCCGGCACATCCGTGTTACGCCGATTGGGCGCTACTTGAACCGTGGTGAGGCGCGTCCGGATCATCGGCCACCACCTTTTCCAAAGTGTCTTGATCGTACTGACGTACCCGTCAACCAAGCAATGCCCATGAACAAATATACAACGAATGCCATCCCACTGTTGGCGGAACGCGACACCAAGCCCGAGGCGGGCAGCACAAAGAAAGGCCGCTTACGCGGCCTTTTGAGTACGGCAAATCGGGTCGATCAGCTTGTGCTGGCGTTCAAGTCCAGCAAAGGTTGCAGCTTGCGCATCAACAAGGGCAAGCGTGCCTGAACGGTTTGGAGATCGCCTCGGGCCAGCATGGCCAAGGCAGCATCCACGCTGTAAGCCCCCTCCAGGCGTTGCCGGGCGCACTCGAGCAAGCCTTGGGTATCGACGACTTCATCAGCACGGGAGTTGGCCATACCCACATTGGCCGACAGCGCTATCTGCTTGCCACGGAAGTTGGCCTTGGCAGAGGCGATGGTTTCCTGCAAACGGCGGGCATAAATCTGCGCGCCAGCCATGTCAGCAAACAGGACCACGCCAAACCGGGGGCCGGAGAGGCGCGCCAGAGTTTCTTCTTTGCGCAAACGGCCGGCGACCAGCTTGGCAACAAGGTTGATCAACTGATCCGCCACACTCTCGCCCAGCTCTGCTTTGAGTTGCTCGAACCGGTCGATTTCAAACAGCACCAGCGTGGTTTCTCCACCCATGCGGGCAGCATGCGCCAGCGCCTTTTCGCCTTCGATCTCCAGCATATGTTCGCTGGCTACGCCGGTTTGAGGGTCGGTCGTGGTCAGTGAGGCATTGCGCTCCTCGCTGTTACGGAGTTCACGGCCAATCTGCGCCAGCTTGGCGGCGGCCGAAACCCGGGCGAGCATCTCTGCACGATCAGTCGACTTGGTCACAAAGTCGTTGGCGCCGCGCTCGACCGCCTGCTGCTTGGTCTCGGCATCCTCCTCGCCCGAGATCACGATGACGGGCGTGGTTTTGATGCGCGAGTCCGCGGATTTGCGCACGCGGGCGAGCAGGCCAAAGCCGTCAAGCTTGGGCATGCTGAGATCGCTCAGCAAGACGAGTATGGAAGGATCGCTTTCCAACCGGGCCCAACCAGCCTCGCCATCCCCTTCTTCAACAATATCGAAGTGCGTGGAGAGATGTTTCTTTACCGTGGCGCGTACGATGCGCGAGTCATCCACCACCAGAATCCGGGGCAATGCGGTATCGAGGTCGGATTGGGTCATTTCATGCGGTCCTGAAGAGGTTTTCCATCTATAGCATAAAGGTGATGCCCGGTGCATTGCCGACCCGGCAGCGATTTGTTACAACTCAATTCGATGCAAACCCGCCAAGGCGCCGGGGAGAGGCATATGGCAGACTCGCAACGCACTCACATCTCTGCGTTCCCGCTGGGAAAAGCCGAGCCGTCTCGTATCGTGCGCGCCCTTCAATTGTCCGGCTTTGCCGCTGACTGGGTCTCCAACCGCCAGATTGGCGATGCATGGCTGCTGGAAGCCTCGCGCGAGGCGACGATAGCGGACAACGTCTCCCCCCAGGTCATGGCCGAGCAGCTAGGGCTCACCATATGGCAGGCCATCGGTCGTTATGTCCGGATTGCCGTGGATATTACGCCCACCGAGGCCGACAGCGGCCAGGGTTTCGAGTTGTGCGAGGCCAGTTACCTGCGCTTGACCAACCCGGCCAAAGGACAACAAAAAAGCCCGCTCTGCTGAGCGGGCTTTTTACGACATGCGATGCTGGCCAGCGAATCGAGTGTCGGGCGTATTGCTTAGGCCATTGCCTTGACGGCGGCAGCCAGGCGGCTCTTATGGCGAGCGGCCTTGTTCTTGTGGAACACGCCCTTGTCGGCGATACGGTCCAGCGTGCTGACCGATTGCTTGAAGACTTCGACCGCAGCGGCCTTGTCGCCAGCTTCGATAGCCTTCACAACCTTCTTGACCGCAGTGCGGAATTCGGTGCGTTGGCTCTGATTCAGAAGGCGCGCCTTGGCGGCCTGATTGGCACGCTTACGGGCCTGTGCGCTGTTTGCCATTTAAATTCAACTCCTTAAACCGGTAAAAGTGACTTCGCGAAACTCTGCATTATGCCGAAACAGTACATATATGGCAATCATCGCGTAAACTCGGCCGATTCCCGTCTGGCTGTTCCTCCGGTATGAATCTACTCAAGGCGCTGGCCCGCACAAGCAGCATGACCATGCTATCGCGGGTACTGGGTCTCGCACGCGAGGTCATGAACACGCACCAGTTTGGCGCCAGCCATGCCATGGATGCGTTTGTGGTCGCTTTCCGTCTGCCCAATATGTTCCGGCGCATCTTTGCCGAAGGGGCGTTCTCGCAGGCCTTCGTGCCGATTCTGGCCGAGTACCGGAGCCAGCGTGGCGAAGCCGCGACCAAGGAGTTCGTAGCCGATATTGCGGGCCTGCTCACGCTGGTGCTGATCGCGTTCACGGTGCTCGGCGTCATTGCTGCGCCAGTCATTGTCTGGCTGTCGGCATCGGGCTTTGCCAAGCACACCGATCAGTTCGAGCTGACCGTTGCGCTGACCCGCATCACCTTCCCTTATATCCTGCTGATCTCGTTATCGTCGCTGGCCAGCAGCATCTTGAATACATGGAACCGCTTCTCGGTGCCGGCGTTCACACCCACGCTGCTGAATATCTCGATGATTGCCTTCGGCATCTTCCTGTCGCCCTACCTGGACGAGCCGATCTTTGCGCTGGCGATTGCCGTGGCCGTGGGCGGACTCGCGCAGCTTGCGTTCCAGCTGCCCTTCCTCGCCCGGATCGGCATGCTGCCGCGCCCGAAACTCAATCTCAAGGATGCCGGGGTACTGCGTGTACTCAAACAGATGGTGCCGGCATTATTCGGCGTATCCGTTGCGCAGATCAGCTTGCTGCTCAACACCCAGTTTGCCTCCTGGCTGCCGGCAGGCAGCATGTCCTGGCTTAACTACGCTGATCGCCTGATGGAGCTGCCAACCGGCGTGCTCGGCGTGGCATTGGGCACCATCCTGCTACCGAGCCTGGCCCGCCTGCGCGCCGAGGACAAGAGCGAGGACTACTCCGCGATGCTCGACTGGGGCCTGCGCCTTTGCTGGCTGCTGGCTTTGCCCGCCACCGTGGCGCTGGCGGTGATTGCCGAGCCCATCATCGCCGTGCTGTTCGAGCACGGCCGGTTCACTGCCAACGATACGCGGATGACCCAGCAGGCACTCAGCGCCTATGCCGTGGGTTTGATGGCACTGGTGTCGATCAAGGTGCTGGCACCTGCCTTCTACGCACGTCAGGACATTCGCACCCCGGTAAAGATGGGCATCATCACGCTGATCTGCACCCAGCTCCTGAACCTGGTGTTCTGGCAGCCGCTGGGCCACGCGGGCCTCGCTCTGGCAATCAGCCTGGGGGCCTGCTTGAACGCCCTGCTGCTGTATCGCGGCCTGATCCGCCAGCAAATCTACACCCCTAAACCCGGCTGGCTGCGCTTTCTATCCAAGCTGGGTCTGGCCGTCGGTGCCATGGTTGTGGTGCTGTTCCTGCTCGCGCAGCTGCTGGGCAACTGGCACCAGCACGTCACTTGGCTCGGTGCGATCAAGCTCGGCGTGCTGGTCAGCGCCGGTGCAGTCACCTACTTTGCCGTGCTGTTTGCCTGCGGGTTCAGGCCGCGCGACTTTGCGCGGCGCGCCGCATGATGCGCGCAGCCACACCGGCCGACATCCCGGCCGTTGCCACGCTGGCGTACGAGATCTGGCACGCGGTCTATCCGGCCATCATTCCTGCCGGGCAAATTGATTACATGCTGGCGCAGCGCTACCACGCCGATGCCCTGCTCGCGCAGATGAGCGGCCAGGACCAGTGGCTGGATCTACTGGAGCGTGATGGCGCACTCATCGGCTTTTGCCAGTACCAGCGTCTTGACGCGGCACGGCTCAAGCTCGACAAGCTCTATCTGCTGCCTGCGCATCACGGTCAAGGGCTAGGCGCCGCCATGCTGCGCCATGTCGATGCCCGCGCACTGAGTCTGGGCTTCAGCCAGATCGAACTGGCCGTCAATAAACGCAACGAAGCCGCCATCACCGCTTATCTGCGTCATGGCTATACGGTTGCAAGGGAGACCTGTGTGGACATCGGTGGTGGCTTCGTGATGGACGACTTCGTAATGCACAAGTCGCTCACTACATCGCGCCCTGACTGACTCACACGTTATATAACCAGCACCATCAATGGTTTAGCGTGAAATTTCATTACGAACGCGCGGGCTCGTACGCGTTCGAGCCGTTATAATCTGCCATCCCCAAACCCAAGGCAGCCATCTCGGCTGCCCGACATCAGCGTCTCTCGGAAGGACCCTCGTCGTGGAACTCTCGCATCGCGTTCAAGCCATCAAGGAATCGCCCACTCTCGCCATCACTGCCAAGGCGCAAAAACTCAAGGCCGAAGGCCGTGATGTGGTTGCCCTCGCTGCCGGCGAGCCGGATTTTGATACGCCCGACCATATCAAGGCCGCCGCCATTGATGCGATCAACAAGGGTTTCACCAAGTACACCCCGGTATCGGGTACACCGGGCCTGAAGAACGCCATCATCGCCAAGTTCAAGCGCGACCAAGGCGTGGACTACAGTGCCAAGCAGGTGCTGGTGTCGGTGGGTGGCAAGCAGAGCTTCTACAACCTGTGCCAGGCCTATATCAACGAGGGTGACGAGGTCATCATCCCGGCGCCATACTGGGTCTCCTACCCCGATATGGTGATCCTGGCCGAAGGCAAGCCGGTGATCCTGGAATGCGGCATTGAGCAAGGCTACAAGCTGAGCCCGGCCCAGCTGGCCGCCGCCATCACGCCGCGCACCAAGATGCTGGTGATCAACTCGCCGTCCAATCCGACCGGTGCCGTCTACACGCTGGATGAACTGAAGGCCCTGGGCGAAGTGCTGAAGAAGCACCCGAACATCCTGATCGCGTCCGACGATATGTACGAACACGTGATGCTGGGCAGCACCACGTTTGCCAACGTCCTCAACGCCTGCCCGGAACTGTATCCGCAGACCATCCTGCTGAACGGCGTTTCCAAGGCTTACTCGATGACCGGCTGGCGCATCGGCTACGCCGCCGGCCCCGAGGTGCTGATCAAGGCGATGGAAAACATCCAGTCGCAATCGACATCGAACCCGACCTCGATTTCGCAGGTGGCCGCAGAAGCCGCACTGAATGGCCCACAAGCCGAGTGCTTTGCGCCCATGCTCAAGGCCTTCAACGAGCGCCATGAGTTTGTGGTGAACAAGTTCAACAGCATCCGCGGCCTCAAGTGCCTCACGGCTGGTGGCGCGTTCTACGCGTTTGTCGATGCACGTGAAGCCATCCAGAACCTCTACAAGGAAGGCAAGATTGCCGCCCCGACCGATATGGCACTGGGCAGCTACCTGCTCGAAGCCCAGGACGTCGCCGTAGTGCCGGGCTCGGCCTTCGGTGCCGAGGGCTACTTCCGTATCAGCTTTGCCACCAGCATGGGCAATCTGGAAAAAGCACTGGCCCGGATCGAATCCGCGCTGGCCTGATCCCCTACCGCCCCCAAAAAAACGCCGCCCTGCGCGGCGTTTTTTTGTGCCTGTCTGCAAGCCCATTGGGGTTTCCCACAGTGCCCCAGCCGGCCTCTCCCGGTCCGCTTGTATGCTATGGTGCGTTTGCTCTATATATCACCCGATTCGTGGTCCCGATCCACATCGGGGACGCATAAAGGGGACGCCCATGCAGCTGTTACTTCGCCTCAGCCGTGGTATTGATGCGCTCAACGAGCGTGTCGGCCAGTTCACCAAATGGCTTATTCTCGTCTGCGTCCTGATCAGCGCTGGCAATGCCGTGGTCCGCAAGGCTTTCGACATGAGTTCGAATGCCTTTCTGGAAATCCAGTGGTATCTGTTCTCGGCAATCTTCCTGCTCGGTGCCGCCTACACCCTCAAGCACAATGAACACATCCGTATCGACCTGATCGTGGGTCGCCTTTCGGCACGCAAACAGTCTTGGGTGGACATCCTTGGTGGCCTGTTCTTCCTGCTGCCCATGGCCAGCATCATTCTCTATTTTGCCTGGCCCGTATTCACCCAGATGTGGGTCTCCGGTGAGCGGTCGGCCGATGCCGGCGGCCTGCTGCGCTGGCCCGTATGGGCGCTGATCCCGGCCGGATTCGGCCTGCTAATCCTGCAGTGCCTGTCCGAGATCATCAAACGCATCGCCTTTCTGCGCGGCCTGATTCCGAATCCGGCCGAGAAGCAGGGTGGCCAGATCACCGACACCATCGATCAACATCTCGATCCCATGCTCAACAACGGGGGCAAAGCCTGATGCATGAACTTCTGCCCCCCATCATGTTCGCGTCGCTGATCATCTTCTTGCTGATCGGCTACCCGGTTGCCTTTGCCCTCTCCGCCGTCGGTCTGTTGTTTGCGTTTATCGGCATAGAAGCGGGTCTGATGCCCGCGGCACTGCTGCAGGCACTGCCTCAGCAGGTCTTCGACATCATGAAGAACGACACATTGCTGGCGATCCCGTTCTTCACCTTCATGGGACTGATACTTGAGCGATCCGGCATGGCTGAGGACATGCTCGATACCATCGGCCAGCTGTTCGGCAGTATTCGCGGGGGGCTGGCCTATGCCGTGATCTTTGTCGGCGCCCTGTTGGCTGCGACCACCGGCGTAGTGGCCGCTTCAGTGATCTCGATGGGCCTGATCTCGTTGCCCATCATGATGCGCTACGGTTACGACGCCCGCCTGGCCTCCGGCGTGATCGCGGCATCCGGTACGTTGGCCCAAATCATCCCGCCCTCGCTGGTACTGATCGTGCTGGCTGACCAGCTGGGTACATCCGTCGGCGACATGTATGCCGGTGCCTTGGTACCGGGGCTGGTGCTGGTCGGTCTCTACACCGCCTATGTGTTCCTGGTCACCATCATCAAACCCGCTGCAGCGCCCGCCCTGCCGCCGGAGGCACGCACACTGCGCGAAGCCGACGGCAGCAGCGGCATGCCTTCACTGCTCGCGCTGCTGGCCATCTCCATCGTTGCCGGACTGGCCTACGACCAGTACCACTATGCCGCGACGGATCGTCCGCTGGACGAACGCATCATCGTGTCGGCACTCGTCGGTATCGGTATTGCCTTTACCGCTGCCGTTGCCAACCGTATCAGCGGTTTGCGTCTGCTGAGCAAGGTGGCCGAGCGCGTAGTGTTTGTCATGGTGCCGCCTCTGATGCTGATCTTCCTCGTGCTTGGCACCATCTTCCTTGGTGTGGCCACCCCCACCGAGGGCGGTGCCATGGGTGCTGCGGGCGCCATCATCCTCGCCATGATCAAGCGCCGGCTGAGCTGGGACCTGACACGTCAGGCCATGAACTCGACACTCAAGCTCACCACCTTTGTCGTCTTCATCCTGATCGGTGCCCGCGTGTTCCGGATTGCCTTCATCGGCCTGGACGGCGACGCTTGGGTGGAACATCTGTTCGACAGCCTCCCGGGCGGTGTGGTCGGCTTCCTGATCGTCGTCAACATCCTGATCTTCCTGCTGGCTTTCTTCCTCGACTTTTTCGAGATCGCCTTCATCCTTGTACCTCTGCTTGCGCCCATCGCCGCCAAGCTGGGTATCGATCTCGTCTGGTTCGGCGTGATGTTGGGGGTGAACATGCAGACCTCCTTCATGCACCCGCCCTTCGGGTTTGCGCTGTTCTACCTTCGCAGCGTGGCCCCGCCTGCGATCAAGACGACCGATATCTATCGTGGTGCCATTCCCTTCGTGATCATCCAGATCATCATGGTGGCGCTGGTGATCGGCTTTCCGAAGCTGGTTACCCATGCCCTGCACAAACATGACGGCACCAGCACGCAGAGTACGGAAGAAGTGCTCCAGCAACTCTCGGATGACACCCAGGAGGCGCCCGCACCGGAAGAACAGGACCCCGGCGCCATGATGCTGGAAAGTGGCGGCGCGCCCGCTGCGGAGCCCGATCCGGCGGCCGCCCTGATGGAAGAGGCCGCCCGGCAGCAAGACAAGCAACCCTGATCAAGCCCGACCCGGCATGGTGCCGCCATGCCATCACCCAAGAAGAAGGAGCAGACCGTGGAAAGACGCAGTTTTCTCAAAAAAGCCGGTGTTGGCGCCGCAGCCGCGGCGGGTATGTCCGCCCCTGCCATTGCAGCAGGTGAACCGAATATCCAGTGGCGCATCACCTCAAGCTTTCCTAAGAGCCTGGACACCATCTACGGCGGTGCCGAGCAGCTGGCCAAGCGCGTAGGCGAGCTCACTGATGGCAAGTTCCAGATCAAGGTGTCGGCTGCAGGGGAAATCGTCCCCGGCCTGCAGGCACTCGATGCCGTGCAGAACGGTACGGTACAGGCCTGCCATACCTGCGGCTATTACTATGTGGGCAAGAACAAGACCTTCGCGTTCGATACCTCGGTCCCCTTTGGCCTGTCGTCGCGCCAGCAAGCAGCCTGGATGTACTACGGCGGTGGCCTGCAGCTGATGCGCGAGTTCCTGCGTGATTACAAGGTCATCAGTTTTTATGGCGGCAATACCGGCACCCAGATGGGCGGCTGGTTCCGTAACCCGGTCAAGTCGCTGGCCGAGGTCAAAGGTTTGAAGATCCGCATCCCGGGCATCGGTGGCGAAGTGTGGTCGCGCCTGGGCGCGGTGCCGCAAACGCTGGCAGGGGGCGATATTTACCCCGCGCTCGAAAAGGGGACGATTGACGCTGCCGAGTGGGTGGGCCCCTACGACGACGAGAAGCTGGGCTTCTACAAGGTCGCCAAGAACTACTTCTACCCAGGCTGGTGGGAGCCAGGTCCGCAAATCTCGTTCTATGTGAACATCGACGAGTGGAACAAGCTGCCCAAGATGTATCAGGCCGCCTGGGAGGTGGCCGCAGCTGAGGCAGCCATCTCCATGCAGGCCGAGTACGACGCCAAGAACCCGCAAGCCTTGGTGCGCTTGCTGCAGAACGGCGTGAAGCTGCACAAGTATCCGGCCGACATCCTCAAGGCGGCGCAAAAAGCAGCGTTCGACATTTACGACGAAGAAGCGGCCAAAAACCCATCATTCCGGAAGATCTTCACCGAGTGGAAGAAATTCCGCGGCGCAGAACAAGGCTGGTTCAGCCTGGCTGAGTCCGGTCTCGAAAGTTTCATGTATTCGAACCGCGTCAAGTAAACCGAACAGCCAGCCAAAAACAAAACCCGCGGTGAACGCGGGTTTTGTTTTGTAGCGCACGGGCTTGTGGCGCAGGGGTGCAGAAACCGAAGTGCGCTTAGTGCCCGGACTTGGGTTTCTCGGCCGGTTTATCCCCGGGTTTGACCGCAGGGGTCTTGGTCTCCGCGGGTTTACTTCCGTAGCCACCTGGCATGCTGTTCATGGATTCGATCGCGTTCTTGAGATCCAGGCAGCGGATATCCGCCTTGCTGCTCACGGCGCGATCGGGCAGCTCACATTCCTTTTCGCCAAACTTGAGCATCGCCCCCTTGACCGCTTGCTGCACCTTAGGACTGGCACCGCCTGCCGCCAGCGAGTCGCGGACTTCTCCGAGCACTTTGTCCATGGTTTCGCGTTCAATACGCGCACGCTCCAGTAGCTCTTTGAGCTGCTCAATATCCCGCACCTGCGCTGCCAAGGTCGTCTTGACCTGATCGAGCTCCTTTTCGGCCACGTCTTTCTCTGCCAGCGCCTTGGTTTCAGCCGCTCGGGCAGCCTTGGTCTGGGCCAGCAGATTCTGCTCCACCGTCTGGTTGCGTTTGGTCGCCAGCGCCAGACCACCCAGAAAACCGCCCGCCCCGATGCCGACAATCAGCAACAAGAGCAGCACGCCCATCAAGATCGGGACAGCACCGCCCGTACGGACCATCAGCACGATTCGCTTCACCAAGGGCAGCTTGGCTGCTTGTTCATTTGACGTTGTCATGCGATCCTCTAAGTAGCCCGAACACGGCCACAACCGTGGCTTTAACCGTTTTAGCGAGAGATGCGAGTTGCGTCAAACAAAGCACAAAAAACAAAACCGCAAAGCCTTTCGACTTTGCGGTTCTGGTGTTCAGTGGCTCCTCGACCTGGGCTCGAACCAGGGACCTACGGATTAACAGTCCGGCGCTCTACCGACTGAGCTATCGAGGAACTGAGAAGCTGGCTATGATAATGAGCCAGTACCCTTCGTGTCAACCCGGCATGTTGCCGGACAGAATAAAGTGAGGCCGCATGTCAGCCCTCAAGAAAATCCTGATCACCCTGGCCGTACTGGCCGCCATTGTTGCGCTGGTGCCTGTACTCATTCCTTATGATCGCTACAAAGGGGATATCGAGCAGGCCATGTCTGCCCGCCTGGGGACCGACGCCCAGATCGGATCCATTGCGTTCAGTTACAGTCCCAAGCCGCAAATCGTGCTGCAGGGGCTCACCCTTGGCCGAGCCGGGGAAGGCACGGTCGACCAGATCATCGTGCCGCTGACGTTGAAGAACCTGCTCAACCTGCGCAAGGAACTGACTGACGTCGTGCTCGAAAAGGCCCAGTTCACCGAGGCTTTCGCGCGTTCGCTACCCTCGCGGCTCAAACCCAACCCCAACGGCAAGGACATCCACTTTGCCGCACTACGCCTTGAACGCTTGATGATCAAGCTCGACAAGGAAACCGTCGGTCCGCTCTCCGGTGTGTTGCGTTTCAATCCGGACGGTACATTCAAACTGGTCACCGTAACGGACACCGACGGTCGCGCCAATCTCACTGTGAAACCCGATGGTGACGCGTTCGATCTGGACTTCGATGCCAAGAACTGGGTCTTGCCCGGTGCGTATCCGGATATCCGCTTCGATCAGCTGATCGTGCGTGGCAAGGCCAGCAAGGAAGGCGTGGTGGTCGACGACGTGAATGGCATGATTTTCGGCTCGGTGGTCATAGGTCAGGGACAACTGACCTGGACCGACGGCTGGCGGCTCATTGGTAAGCTGCAGACCCGCAGCATGCAGGCCGATCCCTTGATCAGTGTGTTCAGCGCCAACAGCCGCAGCACCGGGCGAATGGCGGCCTCGGGCGACTTCGAGTTTACCGGCGACAGCTACGAAACCCTGTTCGACCAGCGCCGTATCGATATCAACTTCACCATCAGCGATGGCAATCTGCACAACTTCGACTTGATTGCGCCGCTGAAGTCCCAATCTCCCGTCATGCAGCAACGTGGCGGCCAGACACGGTTTGATACGTTGCGCGGCGACTTCAACCTCAATAATGATGTCGTCACCCTCAAGAATCTGCTTCTGGATGCCGGTAAGTTCACCGCGACCAGCAGCCTGCAGATTGATGCGGACAAGAAGCTCAAGGGGCGGATCAACGCCAAGCTGGCGAGCGGTGCGATCGTGGTGGGTGCGCAACTGGCCGTTGAAGGCACGCTGGATGCGCCGGCCCTGCGCTCGGCTGGTGCTTACAAGCCCGGCGGACGCGAAAGCACCACCAGTATTTTCTGACCGGCATATAGCACGGCTCGCGCAAATCGCCGGCTGCATGCCGGCGATTTGCTTTGAAGAACAGGACGGGAATGATGAACTGGCAAGATTTTCTGCGAGAACAAGGCGCCAGCGGGGAGACGGTGGCATTTGCTCTACCCGCTGGTCTGGCAGCACTAGAAAGCGGTGCCACGTTGGTGCCGCTGGGTGACTTCGGTCTGATCCGCTTCAGCGGCGAGGAGACGCTGCCCTTCCTGCACGGCCAGCTCTCGAACGATGTCAAAAAGATCGGCGAGCATGGTGCGCAGTACGCTACCTACTCCACGCCCAAGGGCCGCATGCTGACCAGCCTGTTGCTGGTGCAGGATGGTGAGGATACCTTGCTGGTACTCCCCCAGACACTGCAGGCCGCCATCCAGAAGCGCCTGTCCATGTATGTGCTGCGGAGCAAAACCAGGGCCAGCGATGCCAATGGCGAGCGGATCATGCTGGGACTAGCGGGCCCGCAAGCCGCTCGCCTGATCGAGCAGGTTTTCGGCAGCCTGCCCGCTACACTGCAAAGCCAGCCGGTAACAGGCGGCAAGCTGGTTGCGCTGAGTCACGATCGCTACCTGCTGATCGTCGCACCCGAGACCGCAACCCAACATTGGCAAGCCTTGACCGCGGCGGGCGCCGTGGCCGGCTGCAGCGAAGCCTGGCAACTGGCCGAGATCCGCGCTGGTCTCGTCTGGGTACAGCCCGCCACGCAAGAAGAATTTGTCGCCCAGATGGCCAATATGGAACTGATCGGCGCGGTCAATTTCAAGAAAGGTTGCTATCCAGGCCAGGAAATCGTCGCGCGCACCCAGTATCTGGGCAAGCTGAAACGTCGCACCATCCGCGTGCAGAGCACCGTGGCAATGGAACCGGGCGATGCAGTGTACAGCCCGGAAATGAATGGCCAGGCATCCGGGCAGATTGCTGCGGCGGCGCCCAACGCTGCCGGCAACTGGGAAGCACTCGCCGTGGTGCAGCTCGGCAGCATTGCGCAAGGCCTGCACTTACAAAGCGATACCGGCCCCGTGCTAACGCCCTTGTCGCTGCCTTACGCTATACCTGAGCTGGAAGCAGGAGCGGCCTAAGCGCCCTGCCCAGATCAACAAAAAGCCCGCCAGTGTCCGGCGGGCTTTTTGTTGGGGCGGGCAAACCGATCAAGCGGTACGCTTGTCGTGCTCGATCAAGGCATAAGCCGAATGATTGTGGATAGATTCGAAGTTCTCCACCTCGAGCACATAGGCATCAATCGCGGTCACCGCATTCAGGCGCACCGCCACATCGCGGATCATGTCTTCGACAAACTTGGGGTTGTCGTAAGCACGCTCGGTCACGTACTTCTCATCGGGGCGCTTGAGCAGGCCGAACAGCTCGCACGAGGCCTCGTCCTCGACCAGACGAATCAGATCATCGATCCATACACTCTGACCAAGTGTTGCGGTGACGGTAACGTGAGAGCGCTGATTGTGCGCGCCATATTCGGAGATTTTCTTGGAGCACGGACACAGGCTGGTCGTGGGCACCAGCACACGCACCTTCTGCTCGTAAACACCTTTGCGGACTTCGCCAATCAGGCTGACTTCGTAGTCCATCAGGCTTTGCACACCCGATACCGGCGCAGCCTTGCGCACAAAGTAAGGGAAACGCAGCTCGATATAGCCGGTGTCGGCTTCCAGCTTTTCCAGCATGCCACGTAGCAAGGGTTCGAAGTTGGCAACCGAGATCGGCTCGCTGCGATCATTGAGGATCTGCACAAAGCGCGACATGTGCGTGCCCTTGAACTCGGCAGGCAGATAGACATACATGTCCACAGAGGCCACGGTAGGCTGGGCCACACCCTGCTTGTCGATGATGTTCAGCGGGTGGCGGATGGACTTGATGCCGACCTTGCTGATGGGGATGTTGCGCACGTCGCGCGAGCTTTGCACATCCTCGATCGAGGCCGGCGTTTGGGGCGAATTCATGATGCGATCCTGTGGGCTAGGTCTGGATTGTACCGGGCCATAAATACCCGAGTAAACTTATCGGGAATTGAGGCCGCATTGTGCGCAATTCAAGCGCAGCCCGTGATTGATTCTCGCAATCCCGGCAATAGCCTGCCGGGATTGGCTTGTTTTCAACGGCTTGGGATCAAATCCCGAAAGCGCTGCGGATGCTGGCTTCAATACCCGCCGCATCCAGGCCGCACTCGGCCAGCTGCTGGGCCGGATCGCCATGGTCCACATAGCGGTCGGGCAGACCCAGATGCAGCACGCGGCGTGCATAGCCGGCAGCGTTGAGCGCCTCGCTCAAGGCCGAGCCCGCACCGCCCATGATGCTGTTCTCTTCCACCGTCACCAGCAGTTCGTGGCTGTCGGCCAACTGTTTGACCAGTTCCACGTCCAAGGGTTTGACCCAGCGCATGTTCGCCACCGTGGCATCCAGCGCCTCGCCCGCCTTGAGTGCGGGGGCCACCATGGTGCCGAACGCCAGAATGGCAATACGCTTGCCCTGACGACGGGTCTCGCCCTTGCCCACAGGCAGGGCTGTGAACGCTTTGGCGATTTCCACACCGGGGCCGGTGCCGCGCGGGTAACGCACGGCGGTGGGCTGGTTCATCTGGAAGGCCGTATAGAGCATCTGCCGGCATTCGTTCTCATCCGATGGCGCGAGGATGGCCATGTTCGGGATGCAGCGCAAAAAGCTCAGATCAAAGCTGCCGGCATGCGTCGGGCCATCGGCCCCCACCAGACCCGCGCGATCAATTGCAAACACCACGGGCAGGTTCTGCAAGGCCACGTCGTGGATCAGCTGGTCATAGGCACGCTGCAGAAAGGTTGAATAGATGGCGACCACGGGCTTGATGCCTTCACAGGCCATGCCGCCGGCAAAGGTCACCGCGTGCTGCTCGGCAATGCCCACGTCGTAGTAACGATCGGGGAAGCGCTTTTCGAACTCGACCATGCCCGAACCCTCGCGCATGGCCGGCGTAATGCCAACCAGACGCGGGTCCTGTTCGGCCATATCGCACAGCCACTGGCCAAACACCTGGGTGTAGGTCGGCTTGGCGGCGGCCTTGGGCGCCATGCCATCGGCCGGGGTGAACGGCGTAACGGCGTGATACTTGACCGGATCGCCCTCGGCCAGCTTGTAACCGTGACCCTTCTTGGTGACGATGTGCAGGAACTGCGGGCCCGACAGACTCTTGAGGTTGCGCAGCGTGGGCACCAGGGTATCGAGGTCGTGGCCATCGATCGGGCCCACGTAATGGAAGCCGAATTCCTCGAACAGCGTGGACGGCGTCAGGAAGCCCTTCACATGCTCTTCCGAGCGGCGCACGAACTCGTGCAGCGGCGGCATGTTTTCGAGCACCTTGGAGCCGGTGTTGCGGAAGCCTTGATAGAACTTGCCCGACAGCAGCTTGGCCAGATAGGCGTTGAATGCACCCACGTTCGGCGAGATCGACATCTCGTTGTCGTTGAGCACGACCAGCAAGTCGGTCGCCTGCTTGTCGCCGGCATTGAACAGCGCTTCAAATGCCTGACCTGCCGTCATGGCGCCATCGCCGATCACCGCGATGCACTTGCGTGTATCGCCACGCAGCTTGCTGGCCTCGGCCATGCCGGCGGCGGCGCCGATGCTGGTCGAGCTGTGGCCAACGCCGAAGGTATCGTAATCACTCTCTTCGCGCTTGGGAAAGCCGGCCAACCCGCCGTACTTTCGCATGGTGTTCATGCGTTCGCGGCGGCCAGTCAGTACCTTGTGCGGGTAGGTCTGGTGACCCACGTCCCACACCAGCCGGTCATCGGGCGTATCGAACACGTAGTGGATGGCGATGGTCAGTTCCACGCTGCCGAGGTTGGAGGCAAAGTGCCCGCCGGTCTGGCTCACCGATTCGAGCAGGAACGCGCGCAGCTCCTCGGCCAGCGGCTTGAGCTGGCTGGGATCGAGGCGGCGCAGATCGGCCGGGGTGTGGATGGTATCGAGCAGCGGGTAAGGCATGGGAAGCGGTCTTGTCAGTTTGCCGCCGGTGGCACCGGCGGACAGCAATCAAATGATCAGAATGCGCGGTGGACGATGAAGTGTGCGAGTTGTTTGAGTCGCTCGGCGCGCTCGCCAAAGCCGCTCAGGCAGGCCAGCGCTTCAGCTTCCAGCTCTGCCGCGCGTTCCTTGGCCTGCTTGAGGCCCAGCAGCGCCACATAAGTGGGCTTGTCGTGTGCGGCATCCTTGCCGGCCGTCTTGCCCAACGTGGCGGTATCGGCCTCCACGTCGAGGATATCGTCCACCACCTGGAAGGCCAGGCCGATCAGCTTGGCAAAGCGGTCGAGCTTGTCGCGCGCGGCTTGGTCCAGCGCTTCGCCGCAGTAGCTGCCCATCAACACCGAGGCACGGATCAGTGCCCCCGTCTTGAGGATATGCATGTTTTCGAGTTCCGGCAGCGTCAGCGGCTTGCCGACCGACGCCAGATCGATGGCCTGCCCGCCCGCCATGCCGGCGGCGCCGGACGCATTGGCAAGGATACGCAGCAGGGTGACCTGATCGCGCGCTTCATCGCACAGGGTATGGCTGGACAGCACTTCGAAGGCGGCTGTCTGGATCGCATCGCCGGCCAGCAGGGCAGTGGCGTCATCGAACTCCACGTGCACGGTGGGCTTGCCGCGGCGCAGCACATCGTCGTCCATGCAAGGCATATCGTCGTGTACCAGCGAGTAGGCGTGGATCAGCTCAACAGCGGCGGCGGCATATTGCAGACGCTCGGCCGATGCAGCCACGATCTCGCCAGCAGCGAATACCAGCAAGGGACGCACACGCTTGCCGCCGCCAAGTACGGCATAGCGCATGGCTTCGTGCAGGCGTTGCGGGTGTACCTGGGCGGAGGGCAGCACACTGCCCAGCGCCAGTTCCATCTGTTGCTGGATCGCAAACGACCAAGTCTGGAAATCGTGCTGGCTCATTCGGCGTCCTCCACCGTAAACGGCTTGAGCTGGTCGCCGTCGAGCACCTTGATCTGCTGCTCGGCGGCCGCCAGTTGCTCCTGGCAGTAGCGGATCAGCTCGCCACCACGCTTGTAGGCAGCGAGAGACGCATCCAGCGTGGTATCGCCGCGTTCCATCTCGGCGATCAGGCCTTCGAGTTCGGTCATCGCCGCCTCGAAACTGGCGGGCTTGGTGGGTTTTGCCATGGGTCTTTGCTATGTGGGCAATCGAATCGCGCGATTTTACCCTGCGCGGGGATCGGCTTTCTCGGCATCACAAGAAAAAAAGCGCGCCGGTGATGACCGACGCGCTCGAAAGTACCCAAGCGTAGGCAAACCAGCCGGGCTGGCCCGGCGGCCTCGCGGTGCGGTTGGTAGTGAACCGCACAACGACTACAGGACACACTCTAGCAAGTGCTCGGTTAAATTCAAACATCCGTTTGTTTGATTGTTGCATTGCCGCAAATGACGTTTACGGCAGTTACGGGCGCAAAGGCATGCAAAGCCCGCAACGGCGCAGCAAGCGCCGTATCAGTATGTGTAACAAGCTTGATACACAGGACACGTCGCAACGATACAAGCCGGCACCAGACTGCACGCTGGCCTTACTGTGGATCGCCTGCTGGCAGGCCAAAGCAGTGCAATACTGATGAAAGCCGCACAACGGGAACTCCAGATGGATAAACCCCAGCACCAGCGCATCCTGCTTGTGGATGACGACCCGCAAATCCGCAGCCTGTTGCGCGACTATCTGCAGCAGTTCGGCTTTGAATGCCGCACCGAGGCCGATGCAACAGGGCTGCGCACAGCCTGGGCAGACGGCACTTACGATCTGGTGATACTGGACCTGATGCTGCCCGGTGAAGACGGCTTGTCGCTGTGCCAATGGCTGCGGGGCCAATCGCGCGTACCGGTGCTGATGCTCACCGCCCGAGGCGAAGCAGTGGACCGCGTGGTGGGTCTGGAAATGGGGGCCGATGATTACGTGGTCAAACCCTTCGAGCCACGCGAACTGGTTGCCCGCATGCGCAGTGTGTTGCGGCGCAGCGAGCCGGCTGGTCTGCCGACCGCCCCCAGCGCCGATGCCGATCTTGTCGGGGCCGAGATCCTCCGTTTTGCGCATTGGCAGCTTAACCGCACCACCCGCGAGCTGATCGGCGAAGACGGTGTGCTGGTGCCGCTATCGAATGCCGAGTTCCGCTTGCTTTGGGTTTTCATCGAACGCCCGCGCCGGGTGCTGAGCCGGGATCTGCTGCTCGATACCGCACGCGGCCGCGCGGCCGAGGCGTTTGATCGCAGTATCGACTTGCTCGTCTCGCGCCTGCGCCAGAAACTCGGCGATGACCCCAAGGAGCCCAAGCTGATCCGCACCATCCGCGGCGAAGGTTATCTGTTCGACTGCAAGGTCGCGCCATGACTCTCCTGCCCGATACGATACGTGGCCGCTTGTTCGGTCTGGTACTGGCGGCGTTGGTCATCAGCCATTTTTCCTTTGGCATGATCGCCTACCTCAACCGCGAGCACTTCTCGCCAGCGGATTTCCCGCGACAGCATGAGCGCGAACCACGCCCGGCAGAACTCCGCGGGGGACCACCGCCGATGATGGTGCCCGGCCTGCCACGGCGTGATCGCGGCTTTCCCTTGGTGGGTCTGGGTGTGCAATTCCTGATTCTGGCCGCCGCCGCTTGGTATGGCTCGCGCTGGCTGGTGCGGCCCATTGAATCGCTGGCTCAGGCCAGCGCCCAGCTGGGCGACAACCTGCACAGCCCACCCATGCCCGAGACCGGCCCGCAGGAAATGCGCCTCGCGGCGCGCACCCTCAATCATATGCAGCGGCAGATCATCGACCAGCTGGCCGAGCGCACGCGCTTTCTCGCCGCCGTATCGCATGATCTGCGCACACCGCTCACGCGCATCAAGCTACGCATCGAGCAACTCGACAACCCGGAGCTGGCGCAACGCCTGCGCGACGATGTGGGCGAGATGTCGACCATGCTCGATGGCACGCTCGATTACCTGCGCGGCGAATCGCGGGAAGAGGCCTGGCAATCGCTGGACCTGGGCGCGCTGCTGCAAACACTGGTGGACGATGCCGTCGAACAGGGCCAGCAGGCAAGCCTGCACGGCGATGCGCCCATCATCCTCGCCCAGCCCGGCACGCTGCGACGCGGTTTGCAGAACCTGATCAACAATGCTGTGCGCTATGGCGGCGATGCCGAAGTCTCGCTAAGCGTCCAGGGCGAGCGGCTCTGTATCGAAGTCCGCGACCATGGCCCCGGCATTCCCGAGGCCGATCTGGAACGGGTGCTCGAACCGTTTGTGCGGCTGGAAAGCTCGCGCAACCGCACCTCCGGCGGTACCGGATTGGGTTTGTCGATTGCCCGCGACGCCGCCCTGCGCCACGGTGGCGAACTGCGTCTGCGCAATGCGCCCGACGGCGGCCTCATCGCCCGCCTGTGCCTGCCCTTGCGCCAGAACGCATCGATACAAAGCTGACACTGCCCGCTTACACACACCTTGCATGCTGACACTGCACCCATCCCCTTCCGGATGGGGCAAGACTAGGAGTGTCAGCATGAATATCAGCGCAAGTAGCGGGTATGGGGCTTATTCCCCGCCCGGCATCGCCGGTCAGCGACCTGACCGCGCACAGATGCAGCAAAAGATTTTTGAAAAGATCGACAGCGGTGGCGATGGCAAGGTCAGCGCCGATGAGCTGGCGGCGTTTACCGCCCAAGCACCCAAACTGCCCGAGGGCGTCACTGCGCCGAGCTTTACCGATATGGATACCGATGGCGACGCACAGCTGAGCCAGGACGAATTCCAGATCGGTATGAGCCAGCTCGAAGACCAGCTCCACAGCCAGTTCGAGAGCATCCGCATGAGCGGTGGCGCCCCGTCGCTGCCACCTGGTGGCGGCATGCAGGGTGCGCCCGGCGTGCTGTCTGCCAGCAGCACCGAAGGCAGCGAGGACGATACCCTGAGCGAGCTCTTGAAGCTATTCGATGCTGCCGATACCAATCGCGACGGTCAGGTCAGTTTCTCCGAACTGGTTGCGGCCAGCCAGACCGATACTAGCGATGGTGCGAGCGACGCCAGCACCAGCTTGCAATCCACGCTGGCAAAGCTGGTGGAGGCTTTGCTGGGTAACGATGGACAGGATCGTACCCAGCAGATTGAGGCACTGGCCTGATACACGGCATGACATTCCGGGGGCACGGGGCGACGCACAGCGTCGCCCTTTTCATTTTTCGCAGGGCGGTTTTCGTAGGGTGCAATAAGGCCCAAGGCCGGATTGCACCGCCCTCCGCCGCCAGCCGTCCTCAGCGGTGCAATGCGCGGAGCTTTTGCACCCTACCGGTCGCAACGTAAGCAAGCCGATACCAAACCGAAAACCCGTCGATGCACTGCGCTTCCACACTCGCCCGGCCGCCTCGGCATATCCGGTTGAACAAGGAAACTCCATGCATCGACTCACCCATTACTGGCGCGCGCTGGCCTGCGTGCTGGGCATTGCCGGTCTGCTCGCCGGCTGCAACGTCGAAAGCCTCAAGGGCGATGACGACGACAGCATCCACCCGCAGCTGCGCTTCGTGAACCTGCTGCCTGATCAGGCCAGCGTGCAGGTCGAGCTTGAAGACGCCATCCATCTCGCCTCGCTGGTCTTTGAATCCCCGAGCAGCTACGCCGACAAGGACTGGCAAGGCAGTTACGACGTCGAAGTCAAGACCAGTTCCGGCGCGCTGCTGAATAGCTTCACAATTTCGCCCACGCAGAAGCTGCATCACACGACTTATCTGTTTGGCAGCACCAACAGCATGGGCGGCGCCACACTGGTGGACGAGGCTGTTTCGGTAAACTCGGGCAAGTTCATCGCCCGCACCCTGCTGGCCGCGACCAACCTGCCGGCCTACGATCTTTACATCACCAGCGACAGCACCCTGCTCTCGGACGTGTCGCCCACGGCCTACGCAGCGTCCGTCGGCCAGGCCTCGTCGTGGAGCGACGAGCTCGCTGCAGGCCGCTATCGCGTGCGCCTGACCCAGACTGGCAGCAAGGTCGCGCTGTTCGATAGCAGCGTGGAATTCGCCGCCAACGCGAACTACACCCTGGTGCTCTACAGCCTGGGCAGCGCGCAGCTACCTACGGTGATGCTGATGCAGCCGGGTGAAGGGGGTGGCGTGGTCCTGCGCAATAGCGCAGCACGTTTGCGGCTGGTGCAGGGCAACCCGGATGTGGTCAGCATGCGTGTGGACATCGGCGGCAGCAGCGCCTATCGCACCCTGCCCTTTGGCGTGGTCACCGCCTACGCCCAACGGACGGCGGGCGATCTGGCACTGAATATCGCGGATGAAAACGGCATCGCCGCGAGCAAGGCGGTCTCGGTGCAGCTTGCGGGCGGCAAGGACTACAGCGTATTCCTAATCGGCGATAGCAGCGATAGCCGTGCACGGGTATATGACGATCTCAACCTGGCCGTGACCAGCACCAAGGTGGCAGGGCGCTTCATCAACGCCAGTCTCGATCAGGCCAATGTGGACGCGGTGATGAACTACCAACCACTGGTGTCATCGTTGGCTAATGCGGCCATGTCGGCCAGCATTGATCTCGACGCCATCGCCTATCCGGTCAGCTTCAACGCGGCCACTGGTGGTAGCCTGGCCAGCACCACCACCGATACGCTGACCGCGTCGGCGGCCTATACCTTCGGTCTGCTTGGCCGCGCCGGCAACTACCGGATCGTGAGCTACCTGCGCCATTAAGGCGCGCACTCGGGACGGCGGGCAATGCCCGCCCTCCCGCCGGGCACTTTTCCGTGGCACGATGGTCATCTGACTTCCTGTACTGTATCGCCCGACATGCCCCGAAAATACCTGCGCCGCTGGTTACCCGATCGCGAATCCCTGGACCGCAATGCCTTCATGCGTCGTTGCGGGCCTTGGCTGTCCCATCCGAACCTGTGGCATCTGAATCGTCATTCAGTCGCGGGCGGGCTGGCCGTTGGCCTCGCGTGCAGCCTGGTACCGGGGCCGTTCCAGATGCTTAGCGCAACGCTCTTGTCGATTGTCTGCCGGGTCAATCTGCCGGTTGCCATTGCCGGCACCTTTGTCAGTAACCCGGTCACTATCGTGCCCATGTATCTGGTGGCATTCGGACTGGGGCGACTGGTCACCGGCAGCGTGGACGAAAACGCCGTGATTCCCGATGCCCCGGTCACCAACTGGGGTGATCTGGGACAGACCGCCATGGCCTGGGTGGACTGGATGCTGGCGCTGGGCACGCCGCTGGCTGTCGGCATCGTGCTGCTCGCCATCCTGCTGGCGCTGGCCGGCTACGGGGCCGTGCAGCTAGGCTGGCGCGGCCACGTGCTGCTGGCATTGCGGGAACGTCGCCGGCGCTGCAGCGCACGCGCCTGAGCAAACCGGGCTATCTCGAACGCTGCGCCCGTATCCACGCCTCCACATCGCGGTTGACCTGGCCGCTGCGCAGTTCGTCTGCCAGCGCGGCTTCAAAGCGGAGTCTCAAGGGCGTGTCCTTGTGCCAGCGCGACAAGATCACATGGAGGCCGTGCCGCGGTACACCGTCCATTTCCACCGGCATCGGCATGTAGGCGAACTTGTCGCGCAGCCCGGGCAAGGCGGTGTTGATCACGGTGAGGCCCACCAACTCGTCCTGCGGCACAAAGTCCACGCGGTTGGCGGCCAATACCTTGAAGGCGGCGGCTTCATCATTGGTGTAGATCACCTCCCCCTTGGCACGCTGCAAGGCAGATTCCCACCAATAGCCATGCGGCGAAGCAATCCGGTATCGGGGTAGATCGGCAAAGGTTTTCGGCGGTTGCTTGCTGGCATCGCTGCCCTTGAGATGGAACAGCACCGAACGATCCTGATAGATAGCCTCGCTGAAGTCATAACGGGCCGAGCGCTCCGGTGTTTGCACATACGGCAGACCGGCCATCACTACCCCATCCGCCACCAGGCGCTCCACCAGCGGCCAGCTGACCATGCGCCACTCCACGGCCACCCCCATGCGCGCGGCCGTCCGCTCGATCAGCGAGCCAAGCAAACCATGATTGGGCATGGCCGCAGACACATAGGGCGGCCAATCACCCGTGGCTATCTGCAAGCGTTCTCGCGTGTCGGCAAAACAGGCGCTGCCTGCAAACAGCAGGCACAGGCCGATTCCCAAGAAATGTCGCCTCATGGCCGCTCCATGTGATCAGGGTTCAGCCGCTGCACTGATACGCGCCTTCACATAGCGCCCCGGTGCGTCCTCGATTGCCGCCAACCCACCCTCACCGGGCTGGCGCGCCGCTACCGGCTTACCCCGATAAGGCGTGAGCCACTGATCCCAATCCACCCACCACGAGCCTTCATGGGCTGTGCTGCCGGCCAGCCATGCATCGGGCGTGGTTGGCAAGTCCGGGTTGGTGGCATAACCGTACTTGTTGGCGGCCGGCGGATTGACGATACCGGCAATATGGCCCGAACCACCGAGCACGAAGCGCACTTTGCCGCCAAACAGGCGGGCGCCAGCGTAGGTGGATGTCCACGGTGCGATATGGTCCTCGCGGGCCGAGATGAAATACGCGGGCGTGTCGATCAAGCGCAGATCGATCGGTACACCGTTGAGCGTGACACCACCGGGGCGCACCAGCGCATTCTCCAGATACATCTTGCGCAGGTAGAAACCATGCATCGCGGCCGGCATGCGGGTCGAATCACAGTTCCAGTACAGCAGATCGAACGGCATGGGCTCACGGCCCAGCAGGTAGTTATTGACCACGAAGCTCCAGATCAGGTCATTCTCGCGGAGCAGGTTGAACACACCGGCCATCTGGTGGCCTTCAAGCACACCATGCTCGTCCATATAGGCCTCGATGCCGGCAATCTGCGCCTCATCGATGAATACTCCCAGCTCACCCGGTGCGCTGAAATCCAGCATGGTAGTAAAGAGCGTGGCTGAGGCAATCCGCTTGGCCGGGTAACGCTTGTCACGGCCTGTCGCCATATAGGCCAGCGTCGCCGAAAGCAGCGTGCCACCTATGCAATAGGCGGCTGCGTTCACGGCCTTTTCGCCCGTGGCAGCCTCGATGGCATCCAGCGCAGCCAGCGGGCCCTCCAGCATATAGTTCTCGAAGCCCTTGTCGCGGAGGCTGGCGTCAGGGTTGACCCAGCTGATCACAAACACCGTGTAGCCCTGCCCAACCAGCCAGGCAATCAGCGAATTCTTGGGTTTGAGATCCAGGATGTAGAACTTGTTGATCCAAGGCGGCACGATCAGTAGCGGTACCTTGTGTACCTTCTCGGTCGTGGGCGCATACTGGATCAACTGCATCAGGGCGTTCTCGTAGACCACCTTGCCGGGCGTAATGGCAATGTTCTCGCCGGGCTTGAAGGCATCCAGATCAGTCATGCGCGGCATCAAACGGCCGCCGTTACGATGCAGGTCATCCAGCAGATGGCCAAAGCCACGAATCAGGTTCTCGCCGCCACTTTCCAGTGTGGCCTTGATGGCCGCCGGGTTGGTGGCAAGAAAGTTCGTGGGGGCCAGCGCATCAACAAACTGGCGGGTATAGAAGGCCACCTGCTGCGTGGTTTTGTCATCCAGTCCGTCCACACCGGCCACGCCCTCCTGCAGGTGGCGCGAGGCGAGCAGATAGGCCTCCTTCACGAAGGCAAACACCTGGTTGCTGACCCAGAGCTCGTCCTTGAAGCGCTTGTCCACCACCGGCGTATTCGGCAGATCTTCGCCAAACCAGAAGTGCCGCCAGCTCGCCTGCGCCAGTTCGGCATAGCTCTGCCAGAACGCCCATTGCGCCTGCAGCATCGGTTCGGGACGCTCCAGTACCACGCGCCAGAGCGCTTCGAAGGCACGCTGCACACTGCGTGGATCCGGAATCTGGATATCGGACGGGCGATGAGCAGCTTGCGCGATCTGCGACTGCACCAGTTGCTGCCAGTTTGCGGCCAGCTCACCCAGCTGGCTGAAGCGATCGGGGGCTTGAGGCATGTTGTCTCCTTATCAAGGCAGTGTAGTGCGCATTCGCCCTCGCCAAAGGTTCAAATCAATCGATGTTCTTGTTGATGTTTTTCCGCTATCACCGCGTCAGTGCATTACAGATACTGAAGGTATTGCGTGAAGGAATCTGATCATGAGCACCCTGCCTACCCTGTTCATTTCTCATGGCTCGCCCATGCTGGCACTGGATGCCGGCCTCACCGGCCAAGCATGGGCACGGATTGCGGCAAGCCTGCCCAGACCCCGTGCCATCGTGGTCGCCTCGGCGCACTGGCTGACACGCCAGGCGGCGGTCAGTACAACGGCCGCACCCACGACCATCCACGATTTTCATGGTTTCCCCCAGCCTCTGTTTGCCCTGCGCTACGAACCGCCCGGTGCACCTGCCCTTGCCAGAGATGCAGCGGACTTGCTGGTACAGGCGGGTTTTGATACTGCCATCGATACAGACCGCGGTCTCGATCACGGTGCCTGGGTGCCCCTCGGGAATATGTACCCGGAGGCCGCTATCCCGACTTTCCAGCTCGCCATCCAGCCACAGGCTTCGCCTGAACATCACTGGCGTATGGGGCTTGCCCTGTCGAGCCTGCGCCATGAAGGTGTGCTGGTCATCGGCTCAGGCAGCCTGACCCACAATTTGCGTGAGCTGGTCTGGGATATCCCAGAGAACGACGCCGCGCACGATTACGTGCCGGCATTCCGTGACTGGGTGGCGGATCGGGTCCAAGCCGGCGATATCGCCGGGCTGCTCGACTATCGCCAGCAGGCACCGGGAGCACACCGCGCACACCCGACGGACGAGCACTGGCTACCGTTCTATGTGGCGCTAGGCGCTGCCGGTGAGCACAGCCGCAGCGAGCGGATCCATAGCGGGATTACCCATGGTGGCCTGGTGATGGACGTATATCAATTCAGCTGAAGCGCGCAGAATCTGCCGCGACCTTACCTCATATCGCAGATTGACAACCAAGCGCTTGCTTTGCAAACTGCCAATACTTCGATGCCGAGCACGCGCCCATGAAAGCCACCACATTCCGCCACCTGATCAATTTGTGGCCCCCATTCCTGCTCACCGGCATCCATGCTGACCATGTCAGCCACGATTACCGCGAGGCGGATGTCCGCCTCACGCTGCGCTGGTACAACCGGAACTATGTCGGTACCCACTTCGGTGGCAGCTTGTTTGCCATGACCGACCCTTGGTACATGTTGATGCTGATGCAGATTCTCGGCCGCGAGTATTTTGTCTGGGATCAAAGTGCCAAGATTGAGTTCCTCGCCCCCGGCAAAGGCGTGGTCAAGGCTCGGTTCCGTATCGACGATGCGGCCCTGGCCCAGATTTACGCCGCCACGGCGGATGGCGACAAGTACCTGCCCGATTTCGTGGTGGACATCACCGACGCGCAGGACAAGGTGGTCGCCCGCGTTACCAAGACGGTCTATATCCGCAAAAAACCGGCACATCGCTGATACCGCATCTGGCAGGCCAGCCCGCTGGCCTTACCCTGCGCCGGCTGGCCACGCAGAGTTGCGCTGGCTGGCGCCCTACCTTGATCCCATTACCATCACACGGCTGGGCGCCCCGCCATACACTTGGGGTGGCTGCGCGGATCCATCCCGGCGACAAGCTGCAGTTCGCGCCCGCCTGCCGCCATTCGCGCCACAAGCCGTCGATTCCCGTCGCCATCATGTCGATTCGTCTCAAGCCACGGTAAGCGTACCGACGGCGCACCATCATGCCCCCATCAACCCCAACGATGGAGTGCACGATGAAAGCCCTGACCCTCACCACCCTGATCCTGCTTGCCAGCCAAGCTACGGCGGCCGAATTGCGGATAGACATCGCCGGCCTGCAAACCCGCGAAGGTAGCGTGCTGGTGGCCGCTTATGACCAAGCCGAAGGCTTTCTGAAAAAGCCGGTCGCCTATGCATTGGCCGACGCGACCAACCCTCAGCCGCAAGCCGTGTTCGCCAACCTGCCTGCGGGTGACTACGCCATCTCCCTGTTCCATGACATCAACGGCAACCGCAAGCTGGACAAGAATCTGGTGGGCATGCCGACCGAGCCCTACGGCTTTTCCAACGATGCTGCAGGTCAGTTTGGTCCACCCAGCTTCGAGCAGGCGCGCCTGAGCCTGCCCGATAACGGCAAGACGATTGCGATCACGCTGCGCTAAGGCGCCGCCATCGCCCCCCTCTGCCAACTGGCCCCCCGAGCACCTGTCACCCAAGGAGAAGTCCATGAGCACCCAAGACCTAGATAGCCTGCGCCGCCGCGCCGAAGCACGTATCAATGCCCGGCTGAAGTTCTATGCCAATGCCGGTACCTTTGCGGCGGTAAGTCTTTTTCTGATGGCCTTGAACTGGTGGCTCGAAGGCCGTATCACCTGGGCCGTCTGGCCGGTGATGGGGATGACCTTGGGTTTGACCTTCCAGGCCATCCATCTGTGGCTGCGTACCGATCTGCTGCGCGAAGGGATGATCGAGCGCGAGATGCAAAAGCTGCGGGAAGGAAAGTAAATCATGGACCGTCGTACTTTCCTGGCCCGCAGTTTGCTCGGCGCCGCGATACCTGGTCTGGCACAGGCGAACCCAAGTGGTACCTGGCAAGATTTCCATGCCCGTATCTCTCAGAATCCGCGTCTGCTGGCATTGCGTGGTGTCGAGCACGATATGCTGGCGGCCGAGGCCAGTATCGAAGGCCGGTGGCCCCAAGCACTTTCAGGCGTGTTCTACCGTAACGGCCCCGCCCGCTTCGAACGCAATGGCGAGCGCTATGAACACTGGTTTGACGGCGATGGCATGGCACACGCATGGCGCATTGCCGAGGGTCGGATCAGCCACACAGGCCGGATGGTGGCGACGCGCAAGTATCGCGAGGAAAGCACCGCAGGGCAGTTCCTGTTCCCGAGCTTTGGCAGCAGCATTCAGCGTCGACCCGTCGCCAACAACGACACATTGAATACAGCCAATACCAATCTGCTGCCTCATGCAGGCAAGCTGTATGCACTCTGGGAAGGCGGGTCAGCCACCGAACTGGACCCGGCCACGCTCGCCACGCGCGGCATCAAGACCTGGCGCCCCGATCTCGCTGCAATGCCTTTCTCCGCGCATCCCAAGGTCGAACCATCGGGCGATCTGTGGAACTTTGGCGCCATGCCCGGTTCCAGCAAGCTGGTACTCTGGCACATCAAGCCCGATGGCAGCTTCGGGCGCGTAGGCCTGCTGGATATACCGCATCTGGCCATGGTGCATGATTTTGTGGTCACCGAGCGCTATCTGGTTTTCCTGGTCCCGCCGTTCCGGCTCGCACCGAAGCCCGGCGAGAGCTTTCTGGCAGCACATCGCTGGCAAGCAGATGGGGCGCTTCGCGCAGTGGTGGTCAACAAGGCGGATTTCAGCCTGCGCCGCATCATTGAAATGCCGGCAGCGATGTTGTTCCACTTCGGCAATGCCTGGGACACGCGCGACCATGTGCATCTGGATGTCTGCCTGTATAAGGACGGCAGCGTGCTCAGCGACATGGCCGGTGCCATGCGGGGCGAGCGTAGCGCCAAGCCCATTCGCGCGCGCGGTAGCCTGCTGACACTGGATCTCGTCGCGGGCAATGCCCGCGAGGACCATCTGCTGGTCGGCACCGAATTTCCGCGTGTCAACGAGGAGTGGGTCGGTCGGCGCCACAAGCAGGTCTATGTGCTGACAGACCGCCCCGGCGATGAAAGCCTCACTGGCATAGCCCGCCTCGATCTGGACTCGGGCGGGATTGATCAATACCACTTCGGCAAGGACTGGATCGTGGAGGAACACGTGCCCGTCACTCGGCCAGATGGGAAAGGCAGCTGGCTGATCGGCCCCGCTTTTGACATACGCCGCAGACAAACCGTGCTGCATGTATTCGATGCCGCCCGGCTTTCCGCCGGTCCGATCGCGTTGGCCCGACTGCCTCGTGCAGTACCGCTGGGTTTTCACGGCAACTTTCTGAAGGCATGATCATGGCCACGATGACCTCGACCCGCACCCGAGCCACCCTCACCACCGCTACGGCCAGTGATCCGAACAACTGGCATCCGCTGGAGATCATCTTCCCGGTATTCCGGCGTTGGCCGAGCACTCGCGCACGCGATCTGCTCTACACGCTGATCTGGAACATGCTGTTATGGGCAGCAATTTCCGCTGTCGTCCTGATGACAGGCTCGCCCAAGGATCTGGGTCGCTTCCTGTGGGTCAACTTTGTCATCACCCAGTCAGTAGGCTTCACCATTCACCTCCTGTTTGAAGTCGGCAACTACTTGCTCGGCAAGCAGGTCGCCCAATCGCGCGGTGCTGTCCGTGCCCTGTATTTCATTGCCATCCCGGTCACGGGTGTATTTGTCGGCTACACCCTGGCTTTTGTCATGCTCGATCTCAAAGGCGCGATCACCTGGCTCTACAGCTCACGCGGTGCGCGCAGTGTGGCGATTGCCTCGCTGATCATCTCGGCCATCCTCGCCACCATCACCACCATGCGCGCCAAACAGAGTGCAGCCGAAGCCGCTCTTGCCCAAGAGCGCCAGCGCACCATCGATGCCGAGCGTCGTGCACTCGAAGCCCAGTTGCGCATGTTGCAAGCCCAGATCGAACCGCACTTCCTTTACAACACCCTGGGCAATGCTGTCGGTCTGATCGACCCTGCACCCGACAAAGCCCGCATCCTGCTCGAACGCTTGATCGACTATCTCCGCAGCACACTCAGTGCCAGCCGCGAGGACACAGCACCACTGGAACGCGAACTGGCCAGTGTGCGTGCCTATCTGGAGCTGATGCAGGTACGCATGGGTGACCGCCTGCGCTTCTCGCTGGATTACCCGGAGGCGCTGACGCACGCCTGCCTGCCACCCATGTTGCTGCAACCGGTGGTGGAAAATGCGATCCAGCACGGGCTGGAGCCCAAGATCGACGGTGGCACTATCCGTATCGAAGCCACTCAGCAAGATGCCATGCTGCGCATCCAGATCACCGATACCGGCATTGGCTTTCAACCCGGCGCCCGGCCGCGGCCAGGCGGCGGTATTGGTCTTGCCAATCTGCGCGAACGGTTGGCCACGCTCTATGGCACAGATGCCAGGCTGACGATCACCGATCATTCACCCAGCGGCGTGTGCGTTACGCTGCATTTGCCCCTTACCTACTGCTGATGACTGCTCCCACCGCCCTGATCGCCGACGATGAAACCGCGCTGGCCGACTATCTCAAAGCGCAGCTCGCCGACGTATGGCCCGAGCTGCGCGTTGTCGGCATGGCCCACAACGGTGTGGATGCATTGCGCCTGATTGACGAACTGGCACCCGACTATGCATTTCTGGATATCCGCATGCCCGGACTGAGCGGCCTGGATGTGGCAGGCAAGCTGGCCGGCAGCGATGCCGCACCGCAGATCGTATTCATCACCGCTTACGATCAATACGCTGTCGACGCCTTCGAGCGAGAGGCGGTGGACTATCTGCTCAAGCCGGCCAGTCTGGATCGCCTGCGCCAGACCGTAACCCGGCTGCAACGCGCTGCCAGCGAGATGGCAGCCGCACCGGCGGCCAGACCGGACGCCGAATTACTGAGCAAGCTCGCCGGGCTGCTTGGCGGCGGCGTTCCCAGCAACCGGCTTGAGTGGATACGCGCCGCCCATGGCAACGAAACCCGGCTGATCGCGGTGGATGAAGTGATCTACTTTGAAGCACGCGACAAATACGTGAGCGTATTCACCGCCGATGCCGAATCGCTGATCCGCACCCCGCTGAAGGAACTGCTCGACGGACTCGACCCCGCCAAGTTCTGGCAAATCCACCGGGGCACGATTGTTGCGGCCCGGCACATCGCCGGCACGGTGCGCGATTTCCGTGGTCGCACGCTAGTCAAACTGAAAACGCGGCCCGATCAGTTGGTGGTGAGCCGCGCTTATCTGCATTTGTTCCGGCAGATGTAGCCCGCCCCAAGCAAGACCGTTTGCCTCATCGGTTGCCGGGCCGCACGTAACGCTAGCGCCACCTGTGGCCACAGGAAACCTCAGGTGAGCTTGCGGAGCTGGAATGCACGCAGATTGAGTGCCTGCCAGTAACACCCTACGAGTCCCAGACCGGCGCCGCGCGCCAGGGCACTCAAGCGTGGTTCGGACACAGGGAACACGCTATCGCGCAGCCGCGCAAAATCTTCGGCCACGCGTTCCACCGCACGACCGCTTGCCTGCTGCTGCCCCATCCACACACGCATACCCTGCTCGAACACCGGCTCGCCCGGAGCCCCCGTCAGATCAGCGAGCAGACACACGCCGCCAGCCTTGAGCCTGCTGGCCAGCGCCTTGAGGAACTGTGCCTTGCCGCCATCATCCGGTACGAAATGCATGACCAGCAACGCCAAGGCGGCATCATGCAGCTCGGTTGTCTTCTCCTCACCCAAACGATCCGGCAACAAGGTGATGCGATCCGCCAAGCCCTTTGATGACCAATGGGCCAAGGCCAGCGTATTCATGGCTTCGGCAGGCTCTACGGCTGTGAAGCGCCAGCAGGGCATCTGTGTACCGAGGCGGGTGATCTCTTCTCCGGTACCACTGCCGGCAACCAGTATGTTGGCCGTTTCGGGCAGCAGGCTGGCGAGCAACTGGGCGCTGAGAGTGTGCAGCAGCTCATAGCCCGGGATCAGCTCACGGATCTTACGCTCGTAGGCAGCAGCGTGGCGCGTATCGTAGATCACGCCCGGGGGAGATGCGGGTGTTGTCATAAGCCGTGACCAAGTGTGCAAACCTGCACTCTAGCGAGGGGTGGGGCAGGCGTCATCCGTGTCGCTTCTCCATCTTGCACTCGTAGGTCAGGATGACTTCGCCATCGGTATCGCAACTTTCCAGTCTCACCGTAAACCCCCATAGCCGGCTGATGTGCTTGAGTACCTCGTGCACGGTATTGGCCAAGGGGCGGCGCTGGTGCTGCACGTGGCGTAACGTGAGCGAGCGATCCCCACGGGTATTCACTTCCCAGACCTGGATATTGGGTTCGCGGTTGCCAAGGTTGTACTGATCGGCAAGCTTGCGGCGTATGTCCCGATAGCCCTCATCGTTATGAATGGCACTGACCTCCAACTGGGCCTCAGCATCATCATCGCGGACGGCAAACAGGCGGAAATCACGGATCAGCTTGGGTGAGAGATACTGGGCGATAAAGCTCTCATCCTTGAAATTGCGCATCGCAAATTCCAGAGCTGGCCGCCAGGGTGTGCCGGCCAGATCGGGAAACCAGTCACGATCCTCCTGGGTGGGGTTCTCGCAGATGCGCTTGATGTCGGTATACATGGCAAACCCCAGCGCATAAGGGTTGATGCCCGAGTACCAGCGACTGGTTACTGGCGGCTGGTAGACCACATTCGTATGCGAGTGCAGGAATTCCATGATCGCGCCATCCGAGAGCAAGCCCTCGTCGTACAGCCGGTTCATGATCGTGTAGTGCCAGAAAGTGGCCCAGCCTTCATTCATGACCTGCGTTTGCCGCTGCGGATAGAAATACTGCGCAACCTTGCGGACGATGCGCACCAGTTCACGCTGCCAGGGTTCCAGCAGCGGGGCGAATTTTTCGATGAAGTAGAGCAGGTTCTCCTGAGGCTCGGGCGGAAAACGCCGGGCCTCGGCAACTTCGGCCTCCTCGCTGCGTCTTGGCAGGGTGCGCCATAGTTCATTCACTTGGCTTTGCGCATAGGCTTCCCGCTCGGTCTGACGGATACGCTCCTCGTCAGCAGAGAGCTTGGGGGGGCGCTTATAGCGGTCTACCCCATAGTTCATCAGCGCGTGGCAGCTATCGAGCAGCTCTTCGACCGCATCGACACCGTGGCGCTCTTCACACTGGCGTATGTAGTTCCGTGCGAACACGAGGTAATCGATGATGGCCGAGGCATCAGTCCAGGCACGGAACAGGTAGTTGCCCTTGAAGAAGCTGTTATGCCCGAAGGCGGCGTGAGCCATGACCAATGCCTGCATGGTGATGGAGTTCTCCTCCATCAGATAGGCAATGCAGGGATTGGAATTGATGACGATCTCGTATGCCAGCCCCATCTGGCCGCGCTTGTAGCCTTTTTCGGTTTGGAGGAAGTGCTTGCCGTAGCTCCAGTGGTGATACATGACTGGCATGCCCACACTGGCGTAGGCATCCATCATCTGTTCGGCAGTGATGATTTCTAGCTGGTTGGGGTAGGTATCAAGCTCGAACTCGCGAGCGACGCGCTCGATCTCGCGGTAATACGCATCGATGAGCTCGAATGTCCACTCGGAACCCGTGGACAGGGGCTTGCGCGCACGGCTGGCGCGTTTGCGCTTGGCACTGCTGGGCGTGACCATGATGCTGTTCATGCGTGGCTCGCATTCTTCTTGAACAGGTCGCGAAACACCGGGTAGATATCGGCCGGTGACTGGATCTTGCGCATGGCAAACTGCGGGTGAGCTTCGCTGACTTTTTCGTACTCCATCCAGAGGTTCTGGGGCTCGCCGTCGGTGATCTCGATGTACGCGTAGTACTGCACCAGAGGCATGATGTGATTGGAGAGCAAATCGCGGCACACCACCGAATCGCTATCCCAGTTATCGCCATCGCTGGCCTGAGCGATGTAAATGTTCCAGTCATTGGTCGGATAGCGCTTGGTGATGATTTCATCGACCAGCTTCAGGGCGGAGCTGACCACCGTGCCACCTGTATCCCGCGCGTGGAAGAAATCGTGCTCGTTAACCTCGGCCGCTTGCGTGTGGTGGCGTACGAACACGACCTCGATCTTTTCGTAGGCGCGGATCAGGAAGAGATAGAGGAGGATGAAGAACCGCTTGGCGGTATCCTTTTTCTGCTCATCCATCGATCCGGATACATCCATCACGCAGAACATCACCGCCTGGGTATGCGGCCTGGGCTGTTTGACGCGATTGCTGTAGCGCAGATCGAAGGGGTCGATAAACGGAATCCCGAGTATCCGCGTCTTGAGCAGACGGATTTCCTCGCGCAGTGCCTGAACCTCCGGGTCATCATCGTCGCGACGCTCCAGCAGCATATCGAGCTCTTCGCGGGCTTCATTGAGCCTGGCCATCGGCCCGGCCGTGAGCGCAATCCGTCGTCCCAGTGCGCCCTTGAGCGAGCGCACGACATCGATATTGGAAGGAGTCCCCTCGGTACTGTAACCGGCGCGTACATGCTTGAAGGCCTGCGTGGCAGTAAGCTGGGTTTTGATCAGATTGGGTAGCTCGAGATCCTCAAAGAAGAAATTGAGGAACTCCTCGCGGCTCAGCTCAAAGACAAAATCGTCCTCTCCCTCGCCGTCTTCCGAGGCTTTGCCCGAACCGCCCCCCCCGCCACCTTGTTCAGGTCGGTCGATGCGGTCACCCGCCTGATACTCCCGGTTGCCCGGATGCACGTTCTCCCACACACCTCCGTGGGCATGACCGAATACAGGCTCCGAAACATCTTTGACCGGGATCGAGACTTTCTCGCCGCTATCGATATCGGTGATGGAGCGGCCCTTCACCGCCCGCGTCACTGCTTCTTTGATCTGGCCGCGAAAACGCCGGAGAAACCGCTCGCGGTTGATCGCGGATTTGTTCTTGCCGTTAAGCCTTCTGTCGATCAGGTGGGCCATGCCGCGCTCCGCGCGAGTGAGGGGTAAGGCGTAAGGTGTGAGGTGACGGTGTGCCAGCTCACAGCATCCATCACCGCCACATCGCCCAGCAGGGCAGCGTGCCCCTCTCTCCTCACGCTGCCCTCCTCACGTTTCTTTAAGACGACTTGCGCACCCTCAGGTACCAGTCGCACAGCAGGCGAACCTGCTTGGCCGTATAGCCCTTGGCAACCATGCGATTGACGAAGTCTTCGTGCTTTTTAGCATCCTCATTACTGGATTTGGCATTGAAGGAAATCACCGGCAGCAACTCTTCGGTATTGGAGAACATCTTTTTCTCGATCACCGCGCGCAGCTTTTCGTAGCTGGTCCAGGTCGGGTTCTTGCCAGCATTATTGGCGCGCGCCCTCAGCACGAAATTGACAATCTCGTTGCGGAAATCCTTGGGATTGGAAATGCCAGCGGGCTTCTCGATCTTCTCCAGTTCGTTATTGAGCGAGTTGCGATCAAAACTCTCTCCGGTATCCGGATCACGGTATTCCTGATCCTGTATCCAGAAATCCGCAAAGGTTACGTAGCGGTCAAAAATGTTCTGGCCATACTCGGAATAGCTTTCGAGATACGCCGTCTGGATTTCCTTGCCGATGAACTCAACATAGCGCCCGGCCAGATACTCCTTGATATACGCGAGATAACGCTGCTCAACCTCGGGCGCAAACTGCTCACGTTCCACCTGCTGCTCAAGTACATACAGCAAATGCACAGGATTGGCGGCAACCTCTGTGTGATCAAAGTTGAAAACCTTGGACAGTATCTTGAATGCCCAGCGCGTCGACAGACCATCCATACCCTCGTCCACACCGGCAAAGTCGCGATACTCTTGTATCGACTTGGCCTTGGGGTCGGTGTCCTTGAGGTTCTCGCCGTCATAGACCTGCATCTTGGAAAAGATGCTGGAATTTTCAGGATCTTTAAGGCGCGACAGCACCGAGAATTGCGCCATCATCTTCAGCGTACCCGGGGCACAGGGCGCCTGAGCCAAGGAAGAGCTGCGTACGAGCTTCTCGTAGATCTTCACTTCCTCGCTGACACGCAGGCAATACGGCACTTTCACGATATAAATGCGATCGAGGAAAGCTTCGTTATTCTTGTTGTTCTTGAACTGCTTCCACTCCGATTCATTGCTGTGCGCAAGCACCACGCCATCGAACGGAATCGCGCCAAAGCCTTCCGTACCTTTGAAGTTGCTTTCCTGTGTGGCCGTCAGCAGCGGGTGCAGCACCTTGATCGGTGCTTTGAACATCTCGACAAACTCAAGCAACCCTTGGTTGGCGAGGCACAAACCGCCCGAGTAGCTATAGGCATCCGGGTCGTCCTGCGCGTACTTCTCAAGCTTGCGGATATCGACCTTGCCCGTCAGAGAGGAGATATCCTGATTATTCTCGTCGCCAGGCTCGGTCTTGGAGATGGCAATCTGCTTGAGCACTGAGGGGTAGCGGCGCACCACGCGGAACTGATCTATGTCGCCATTGAACTCCTGCAGACGCTTGACCGCCCACGGGCTGGGTATGCACTTGAGATAACGACGCGGAATTCCGTACTGCTCCTCAAGTATCGGGCCATCTTCGTCCGCATTGAACAACCCCAGCGGAGACTCATTCACCGGGCTGCCCTTGATGCAGTAGAACGGCACCCGCTCCATCAGCTCCTTGAGCTTCTCTGCAATCGATGACTTGCCACCCCCTACCGGTCCCAGCAAGTACAGGATCTGCTTCTTTTCTTCGAGCCCCTGCGCTGCATGGCGAAAGTACGCCACTACCTGCTCGATGACTTCTTCCGTGCCGTAAAAATCACGGAAGGCCGGGTACACACGGATCATCTTGTTGGAGAACACGCGCGACAAACGGGTGTCGTTGCGTGTATCCACCATCTCGGGCTCGCCAATAGCCTTGAGCATGCGTTCCGCCGCAGTGGCGTAGGCCGCCGGCTCGCGTTTGCAGAGATCCAGATACTCGCGGAGGCTCATTTCCTCCTCGCGAGTTCGTTCGTAGCGATTGCTGAAGTTGGCGAAGATATCCATAGCGAGCCCTCTTTCATACGAATCGAACATCGACACAAGCTTTGGAGCAGCGGCACCACAAAAGTTCGCAACAAACTGCAAAGTGGTGCGGGCTACTGATTCCGGTATAGCACACGCGGCATCCCGCCCGGAGAATGTTCGGATTCGTTGTACAGACGGCACGTGAGCCGGAGGGATGGCTTGCAAAGAGAACGAGTATTCTCTAAATTCGGAGAACCAGAGTTCTCCAGGCGTCGCCATGAGCAATACCGAACGTGATATCGATTA
Organism: Chitinimonas sp. BJYL2; assembly: GCF_027257935.1. Lineage (NCBI taxonomy): Bacteria > Pseudomonadati > Pseudomonadota > Betaproteobacteria > Neisseriales > Chitinibacteraceae > Chitinimonas > Chitinimonas sp. BJYL2. Next base: position 182,341 of record NZ_JANZKW010000006.1, read on the forward strand.
CCTGAACCGCTTGCAGGATTACTACGCCAAGGAGCGCTGCCTGCCCTCGTACTCACGACTGATGGACCTGCTCGGCTTTGCCAGCAAGTCCGCGGTCTCCAAGCTGCTTGGGCGTTTGCAGAGCAACGGCTTCATCTCGCGCACGAGCGATGGCGACTGGGCACCCACCGACCGTTTTTTCGAGCGCACCTTATCCTCGCAACCCGTGCCTGCCGGCATGCCTGTTGCCGCGCGGGATGTAGGCAGCGATACCTTTGCCATTGATCAATACCTGATCTCGCATCCATCGAGCACCCATCTGATCCCCGTGAAGGGAGATTCAATGATCGATGCCGGTATTCACCCGGGGGATGTGGCTGTCGTTGAGCGCAGGAGTAGTGCCAATCTGGGCGATGTAGTCGTCGCCATCGTTGATGACGAGTTCACGCTCAAAACACTGGGTAAAGAAAAAGGCCAGTATGTGCTGCTACCCGCCAACCCTGCCTACCCGGTCATTCGGCCACAAGGCACGCTGGAAATATTCGGCGTGATGGTGGGCTTGGTGCGTAAGTACCGATGACAGCCCAAGGCGTGGTTTTCAAATAGAAAAATGCCTCGGCTTCTGCCGAGGCATTTTTCTGGTCCTTACGCTGGCGAACAGCGTCTCCGTCCTTCAGCTTCTGGCGCTGTCGATGTGGGCCATTTGCAGAAGTAGTGAATATCTCTACTCCACAATCTCACATCCCACGTCCCCAAAAGCAAAACCCCCAGTCAGAATACTGACTGGGGGTTTTAAGGGTAGCCTGGCGGTGACCTACTTTCACACGGGAATCCGCACTATCATCGGCGCGGCCT
>NZ_JANZKW010000007.1:2500-5410 GCF_027257935.1 Chitinimonas sp. BJYL2
GATTCCGTAAGTAGTGGCGAGCGAACGCGGAAGAGCCTGTACGTGATAGTCGATTGTTTAGTAGAACGGAATGGAAAGTCCGGCCATAGTGGGTGATAGCCCCGTATACGAAAAGCAATCGGTGGTACTAAGCGTACGACAAGTAGGGCGGGGCACGAGAAACCCTGTCTGAATATGGGGGGACCATCCTCCAAGGCTAAATACTCGTGATCGACCGATAGTGAACCAGTACCGTGAGGGAAAGGCGAAAAGAACCGCGGGAGCGGAGTGAAATAGATCCTGAAACCGGATGCATACAAACAGTGGGAGCCTGGAAACGGGTGACTGCGTACCTTTTGTATAATGGGTCAGCGACTTACATTCAGTAGCGAGCTTAACCGAGTAGGGGAGGCGTAGCGAAAGCGAGTCCGAATAGGGCGTTCAGTTGCTGGGTGTAGACCCGAAACCAAGTGATCTATCCATGGCCAGGTTGAAGGTGCGGTAACACGCACTGGAGGACCGAACCCACTAGTGTTGCAAAACTAGGGGATGAGCTGTGGATAGGGGTGAAAGGCTAAACAAACTTGGAAATAGCTGGTTCTCCTCGAAAACTATTTAGGTAGTGCCTCAAGTATCACCACCGGGGGTAAAGCACTGTTATGGCTAGGGGGTCATCGAGACTTACCAAACCATGGCAAACTCTGAATACCGGTGAGTGCGAGCTTGGGAGACAGACCGTGGGTGCTAACGTCCATGGTCGAAAGGGAAACAACCCAGACCGCCGTCTAAGGTCCCAAATGCATAGTTAAGTGGAAAACGAAGTGGGAAGGCACAGACAGCCAGGATGTTGGCTTAGAAGCAGCCATCATTTAAAGAAAGCGTAATAGCTCACTGGTCGAGTCGTCCTGCGCGGAAGATGTAACGGGGCTCAAACTATGAACCGAAGACGCGGATATCCGTAAGGATATGGTAGAGGAGCGTTCCGTAGGCCTGTGAAGGTGGTGGCGTAAGCCCTGCTGGAGGTATCGGAAGTGCGAATGCTGACATGAGTAGCGATAAACAGGGTGAAAGTCCCTGTCGCCGAAAACCCAAGGTTTCCTGCGCAACGTTCATCGGCGCAGGGTGAGTCGGCCCCTAAGGCGAGGCTGAAAAGCGTAGTCGATGGGAAACGGGTTAATATTCCCGTACCTTTCTGTAATGCGATGTGGGGACGGAGAAAGCTAGGCCAGCCGGGTGTTGGAAGTCCCGGTTTAAGCGTGTAGGCGTGTTTCGTAGGCAAATCCGCGAGACTTAGCTGAGGCGTGATGACGAGTCTGCTTGCAGACGAAGTGGTTGATGCTCTGCTTCCAGGAAAAGCCGCTAAGCTTCAGTTACAGAAAGACCGTACCGCAAACCGACACAGGTGGGTAGGATGAGAATTCTAAGGCGCTTGAGAGAACTCGGGTGAAGGAACTCGGCAAATTGACACCGTAACTTCGGGAGAAGGTGTGCCCCGGTAGAGTGTAGAGACTTGCTCTCGAAGCTCGATGGGGTTGCAGTGAAAAGGTGGCTGCGACTGTTTATTAAAAACACAGCACTGTGCCAACACGAAAGTGGACGTATACGGTGTGACGCCTGCCCGGTGCCGGAAGGTTAATTGATGGGGTGCAAGCTCTTGATCGAAGCCCCGGTAAACGGCGGCCGTAACTATAACGGTCCTAAGGTAGCGAAATTCCTTGTCGGGTAAGTTCCGACCCGCACGAATGGCGTAACGATGGCCACACTGTCTCCACCCGAGACTCAGCGAAGTTGAAATGTTTGTGAAGATGCAATCTCCCCGCTGCTAGACGGAAAGACCCCGTGAACCTTTACTGTAGCTTTGCATTGGACTTTGAACAGACTTGTGTAGGATAGCTGGGAGGCTTTGAAGCAGGGACGCTAGTTTCTGTGGAGCCGACGTTGAAATACCAGCCTGGTGTGTTTGAGGTTCTAACCTAGGTCCATCATCTGGATCGGGGACCGTGCATGGTAGGCAGTTTGACTGGGGCGGTCTCCTCCCAAAGTGTAACGGAGGAGCTCGAAGGTATCCTAGGTACGGTCGGAAATCGTACTGATAGTGCAATGGCATAAGGATGCTTGACTGCGAGACTGACAAGTCGAGCAGGTGCGAAAGCAGGACATAGTGATCCGGTGGTTCTGTATGGAAGGGCCATCGCTCAACGGATAAAAGGTACTCCGGGGATAACAGGCTGATTCCGCCCAAGAGTTCACATCGACGGCGGAGTTTGGCACCTCGATGTCGGCTCATCACATCCTGGGGCTGTAGCCGGTCCCAAGGGTATGGCTGTTCGCCATTTAAAGTGGTACGTGAGCTGGGTTTAAAACGTCGTGAGACAGTTTGGTCCCTATCTGCAGTGGGCGTTGGAAGTTTGAAGGGGGCTGCTCCTAGTACGAGAGGACCGGAGTGGACAGACCTCTGGTGTACCGGTTATGACGCCAGTCGTATCGCCGGGTAGCTAAGTCTGGAAGAGATAACCGCTGAAAGCATCTAAGCGGGAAACTTGCCTTAAGATGAGACTTCCCTGGGACTTCGAGTCCCCTGAAGGGTCGTTCAAGACCAGGACGTTGATAGGTCGGGTGTGGAAGCGCAGTAATGCGTTAAGCTAACCGATACTAATTGCCCGTGAGGCTTGATCCTATAACCCAAGTGACCTGAATCAGGCACGGGTTCGCGAACGATACCATCAACCCAATTGATACCTCTTCCAGATGCAAGGTCTTGTACCTTGCAACCAATTCAGATTGTTGATCACTCAACAATCAGCCAGTTTTGCTTGGCGGCCATAGCGCCTTGGACCCACGCCTTCCCATCTCGAACAGGACCGTGAAACGAGGCCGCGCCGATGATAGTGCGGATTCCCGTGTGAAAGTAGGTCACCGCCAGGCTACCCT
>NZ_JANZKW010000008.1 GCF_027257935.1 Chitinimonas sp. BJYL2
GGCGTTGGCTGGGTGTCCATCACATCCACGATCGCGGTTTCGTGGAGCCCTATTGCTGCGTCCATGGGAAGCTTACTGAGTGGGATGTTGGTGACCTTCCCCGAAAATGGCTTGTTGTTGCCATTGACATACACCAAGCCGTTGGAGATTTCCGCATTCCGGAAGTCCAGCACTTTCGCGAAATAGTCGCAGCCAGCGACGGTACCGGCTGCCACCAACAGCAAAATGCCTGACGTCAGTTTCTTCATTGATTCCATCTCCTCAAGATGGCCAAGCCCGCTGAGCCTGGCGTAGTGGTGAATCGGCACCTCAGCAAGTCGGTCCTTGCCTTGCTGGTGCGAGCTATGGCTAATCGACGGGGTAGCAGACTCAACGACGCGTTCAGAATGGCCCAGACCTGCCCCGGCACAACCCGGCTTACCACATCAAATATCATCGCATTAGGTTGAATATCAACCAGAAAAGTCCTTCTCGTCAACGTCACGACTCTCGACCATCGCGCAGACAACGGGAGTGCACATGTCTGACGAGCAGGACGACGTCCTGGCCAAGCGCATCGGCAAGGCCATTGCCAAACAACGGCAGCTGCGCAATCTGACGCAGGAAGAAGTCGCAGAACGATTGAAGATCGGCAACGAGGCGGTGTCGCGCATCGAGCGGGGCGTTGCCATGCCAACGGTGGCTCGCCTGATGGAGTTTGCGGAGATTTTTCAGTGCGATGCTTCCGCCTTGCTGGATGAAGCCGGCTACCGCAGCTCCGACCAGGCCTTGCACCTGAGTCGGCAGCTCGATCAACTCAATCCCATACACCGCCAGATGGTGATCGAGGTCGTCGAACGACTGGTGACCGATCTCGCGGTCACCGATCGCCGCAAACCCCGCTAATCCCCTACCCTGCCGCTGGCGCGCCGGATTGCCCCAGTCGTGGCGTCAACGGCGCCACCCGCACACGCGCCTTACCCGTCGCCGGGATCGGCCCGCGTAGCGGTGGTGGTGTAGGCGAAACGGTCAAAGCAGGCGCAGTCTCTATGTCGGGTAGATCAGATTGGCCTTCGGGTATCGGAGTAGTGTCCGACAGCCCTTCCGCTGCGGGATAGAACTCCTCCAGCAGCTGCGGCACTTCATCCTCCCCATCCTCGAACTGGCCGTTCTGTAGTAGCGCTAACGCAGCCAGCTCCAGCTCGGCCGTTTCCACACCCGATTCCTGGAAGTGCTGGGCCTCAGCCTTGGCGTAACAGACCGCCTCCTGCAGCGACTCGCCTTCTCGCAGAGTGAGATCGACGTAATAGACCGGTGCCCGGTGTGACTGGGTCGTGCTCTTGGCGCGGAGCTTGAGCATCAGCTTCAGGTGTCGGGTGTTTCCACCACTGACCGCTTCGAAGTAACGCAGTCTCGCCGCCAGCGTACGCACCGAGTTGTAGCCGGTGGTACGGAAGATGAAGCTGCCCAGCTCATCCTGCTGACCTTCGATCTGGACATTGAGCCGGCCATAGAGCTTGCAGCCGGCCTTGATGCCGAATGGGCAGCGTTCTGGTGTTGGGCAAGGAGTTTCATCGAGACCCGTGGCCGTCACCCGTTTGGCTTGCTCGCCATTGCCCACACACAGCGGCCTGCCGGTTTTGCGATCAAACGCACTGTACTCAGCCCGTAGGTTGAGATCGCTGGCATTGAACAGCAGCCGGACGGGAATGGCGCGCAGTTTGGTCTGGGTGTTGGCGAGACTGGGTTGGGCGTTCGCGCTGGCGGGACCGGATTGGCCGTTGCCTTGGCTCGTTGCTGTTCCCTCACTGGAGGGTGCCGCCTTGGTCTGCTGCTCGATCAGTGCGGTATGCAGCGGATGAAGTAACCAACCGTCTTTGCCCTGTACCTGAGTGGTGATCGTAAAACTGTCGTCCTTCTCGGGGATGCGTTTGCCGTTGTGTTCGACCACTTTGCCGATGCTGATTCGGCCAATGACCGGTGGGGTGATCGCGAGGCCTTTGATCATGATGGGTTCCTTGCGGTGCTCACCGTAAAGCGGCGGGCACCCGGTAGGGGTTTGACGTAACGCTGCATCAGCTTGGGGTAGTCCGCCTGCAGGCGTTCCAGATCTGGTACCTGCCCGTCCTTGGCACGACGCCAACTGACCTTGCCGCGCTGAAACTGAGCGGTGGTCGCCGGTCCCAGCGCATTCTGGATTTGCTGCTTGAGGCGGTCTTCCTCGGCCTCGGCTTCTGCCTTGGCGGTTCGGGCTTCGAGCAGCGACTCAAACAGCCGGTTGAACTCGGTCGATTCGGACAGATCGACCACTAGGCCGTTGTCTTGGGGGTAGAGCCAGCCCAGAGCACGCGCTGCATCGGCGGAACCATCAGGATCAGGCTGGCGTTGCTCGATCACGCAATCCCAGAAGGCCCGCTCACGTGCAATCAGATCAGCGATCTTGTCGTCGTCGCGGGTGACCCGGTAAATCCGGAAGTCCTGTCCGGCAATGAGTACCGCGACGTCGGCCCAGTCATGGCCGGTGACGGCCAGTTGATGCAGAACCTGGCACTGGTAGCTGATCGGGATACCCTCTTCCCATTGCGGGGCACTGTGGTAACCGGAGGTTTTGATCTCCAGTACGCCGGGGCCTTCGGGCAGGCCGACGATTTCTCGGTCCAGATTGGCGAGCATGAAGGTGTGTTCGGCATGCTGGAGCACCGCATTGACGCGGCGGACCTTGTAGCCGGTGCGTTCCTGGTAAACCGAGGCCAGTACCGGTTCGAGGATCTGCCCCCAGAGGACGGATTCCTTCTCGGACAGGTCATCGGGCGCTTTGCGGGCGGTCTTTTCTAGCCAGAGTGTGAGGGCCGATTTGTACGGGGATAGGCCAATCGCCACCGCGGCATCAGAGGAACCGATTCCGCGTTGACGGAGGGCGAGCCATTCTTCGCGACTGAGCCCGTTGGTTGAGGCCAGCCGGATGGCATGGCCGTGTTTCTTGTGCTGTCCATGCATGGGTTTCTCCACGGCATACAACAACGCCCGGTCTGCTTGAGGCAGGACCGGGCGTTGTATGCACTTGCGTTGATAAGTGTCGAATGTGAGGGGGTGTGGGCTGTAGCAGATCGTCAGTGCAGCTGGCTCGGCAGATCGGGCTGTGCCGGTGCCGGAATCAGTGCGGGGAACTGAGCAGGTGAGTAACAGAGTGAAGTCAGTGAAACCGGCTATTCCGCGTCGAACGTCGGCAAGGTATCGATCACATCGCCGTCGGCGTCGAACCGTATCCAGTTCTCGTCGGGATACACAAAGGCCAGCCACTCCTGTAGGGCCGACAGTTCCTCGGGATGGTCACTCGCGGTGAACGACATCATGTTTACGAACACCCCTTCCCGATATGGGGCGGTTTGCGCGTGAGCTTGAAGCCAGTCGAGCGTGCAGGGTTGGAGGTGGGCCGTGCTCAGTATAGGGACGATCAACAGCCAGGTATGGGCCATGTCATCACCTCACTGCGTCAGCGCCACGGCACGGGCCAGGGCTTTGTGTTTGAGCTGGGCACCTTGGCCGAACCAAGCCGAGTCGAGGCGGTGATCTTGACTTCGAGCACGGCGGCTGTGATCGACGTACTCGGTGACCGCATTGAGCAGACCCCACGCGGTTCCTCGTGCACCCGGTAGCAGTGCACCCATCCCCAGACCGCTATACAGCGAGGTGACTTGCGTCATCGCGCGAGACAGCGGTGTGCCCTCCATATCCACCACCTGCTCTTCCAGCACTTCGCTGAAGTACTGGGCGGCTTCGGCCGCGCTGATGGGGCGATCTGCCATGGCCTTGAGATTGCGGATGAACGCTTCCCACCCCGAGAGGCCCAGACCCAGTGCTTCCTTGACCAGCTTCGGATCGAACTTGATCGAGTGCGGGACCTTCACGGCACCGGTGCTGTCACCGACGGCCATCTGCAGCGTGTTATTGCAGACCACGCGCACGGAGGTGAACTGAGCGGTAGTGGCCATCGTGCCGTCGCAGCTGGTAGCGAGCAGCAGGTAGGCCTTCACCCGGTCACCACCCTTGAGAAGGGTTTCCTGACCGGTGCGGGCGAGCGCCCAGAGTTTGCGACCGCCCTTCAGTACCCCGGCCGTTTCCAGCTCGAAGCCTCCGGCATGGACGAGGTCGTTATAGAAGTGCAGGACCTCCTCGGGCTGGACAGTCTTGTAACGCGGCGAAACCACCGACAGTGGGGCCATGGTGTCGGAGCGAAACAGCACCTTGGCATCGGGATTGACGCGGATGTGCAT